>JBHIDS010000075.1:0-10638 GCA_046760205.1 Candidatus Methanofastidiosia archaeon | reverse complement strand
AAAATTTAAAGCTTGAAAAGGAAAAATATGCTCTATCTTTTAAAGAAAGAAGGTGAGATAAAAAATTTAATCACACCAAACCACAATTTTTCACAAATAACTTTTTATGGTTGTGAATTTAGATTATAATGGTAATATCATGAAAAGAAAAGAGTTTGAAAAGGTTAAGGAATTTGTAAAGGAGAATAAGAAGGTTCTGGAGAAGCTTGTTTTGATAGGGCCTCCAGCAATAACTGCTTACAATTGGTAATAACTATCAGGATGGTAGTTATGTTTGATTATGAGACTCCTATACACAAATCTTTAATCGAACCAAAAGCAGAAAGGGTTTTGAGTACTGAGAAAAAATATGAGCTAGGAAAGGGTGAATCTTTTATTGTATTAGAGGAAAAATCTAAGAAAGTTTTTGATATTTTTGTTGATTTTGTGAATCATGGTGTTTGTGGTTTGTGTTTAACGAGAGTATTTCCAAAAATTTTAAAGGAGAGTTATGGTTTTGAAAAAACCTCAATTTTGTGGTTGACAACACTGAATGTGGAAGAAGGTATTTCCCCAAAAGATTTGAAGAGATTGGAATATTTAATTCAAGAGTTTTTGAAAATGACCAAAAACTCCATAATTCTTTTGGATGGTTTGGAATACCTCGTTGTTATGAATAACTTCAAGAAAGTTTTAAAATTTCTCAACAACGTTGTTGATGCCGTAGCTTTGAAAAGCTCAAATCTTTTAGTTTCCATATGCCCAGATACGTTTTATCAAAATGAATTAGAGTTTTTGAGAAGGAAGTTTAGGATTTTATGATGAAAAACTTTTTATACTCAATTCATCTATTTAATATATGGACTTTCAATACATTATCTTTGTATTTGGGATTTTACTTCAATTCATCATTGCCTCATATGTTTTTCTAAAAAACCCCAAAGCAAAGCTGAATAAAATATTTTTTTTAATAGTTATATGTGTCATTTCGATAAATATAACAAATGAAATTGTAAATTCTGGAAAAAACCCCCTTTTTTGGTCAAGAATAAATCTCTCTTTTGTATGTTTGATTCCCACTCTCTTCCTCCACATTACCTCTCTCTACTCAAAAGAAAAGCCCTATCTTCCTATTGAAATATTTTATTTGATTGGATTTCTGTTCTTCTTTCTATCATTTTCACCTATGTTTTTGGAAGATGTGGTTTTCGTTCAGGAAAGACCAAGTGAAGTATATGGAACGGTATTTCCATTTTTTGCATTCTACTACCTTTTAATAATGATTTATGGTGTCTACAACCTAATTTTGATGTATCTTTCTTCTGAAACAAAGGAAACAAAAATTCGGGCAGCAATAGCTCTTGTCGCAGTTTCAATTCCAATAGCGGTTAGCCTTTTGACAAATATAGCTTTTCCACTTTTGGGCATGAAAAAGTTACAGACAAGTTTTACATTCCCAACAACTACAATAATGATAGTAATTTTTGCCTATGGAATTTTGAAACACAAAATTCCGATAGTTGAACCAATTCTTGAAGATATTGAAAAAACAAAACAAAAATTTTACCTTGAAAAAAGCTTTACATACCTCATCAAAGAAGAAGAACCCAAGGCAAAGTTTGGAATCTTTGTAGACTTGGTAACCCATGGAATACATGGACTTTGCATAACCCCAACTCAATCTGAAAAAGTCAGAAAGGATTTTGGATTGATAAAAACCCCAATAATTAAGCTGGAGGCTGAGAAAAAAGGAGATAAAAGCCTTACCCCCTTTGAGCTAGAAGCTTTAAAGAAAACCATAGAATCTTTTATGGAAAAGAGTAAAAACAGTGTTGTTTTGGTAACTGATTTGGATTACATAATAGAATTCAATGGTTTTAAAAGGGTTTTGAAATTTGTCAACAGTTTGAGAGATATTACATACATCAACTCTGGAAGATTGATCCTAACCTTAAACCCGAAGAATCTGAATGTTGAAGAATTAAAGCTTTTGGAGAGTAACATCGACAAAAAAGTTGAGGAACTGCTCAAAGAAATGGCTGAAGAGTTGGAGGTTTCTGAGGAGAGATACAGTGATTTGATAGAGATGGCAAATGATGGAATATTCACAGTGGATATGAAGGGAAGATTTACCTTGGTGAATAAAAAGTTTGAGGAAATAACAGGATTTTCAAGAGAGGAGTTTTCAGAGATGAATTTTACTGGTTTGCTTCCAAAAGAATATGTTGAAAGGACAAAGTTAAAGTTTCAAGATGTTTTGAAGAGAAAAAAAACTGCAGAAACAGAGATTGAGGTAATGGCAAAGAATGGAAGAAGAGTCCCTTTGGAGTTACACGTTAACAGAATTGTTGAAGGTAGAAAATGGGTAGGGGTTCAAGGCATTGCAAGAGATGTTTCAGAGAAAAAAAAGTTGGAGACTTTGGAGAAAGAATATACTCAGGAGTTGGAGAGAGATGTTGAAAAAAGAACTAAGGAGCTAAAAAAAATTAATCAAGAACTCTTGTTGCTTCAAAACATAAACAATACCTTAAACAGCACCTTTGATTTGAGGGAGATTCTCAAGATAATGGCAGATGGAGTTTGCAAGGTATATGGGTATGATGCAAGCATGATTTGTTCTCTGAAGGAAAGAAATCTTGAAATAGAGTGTTACTCGGGAAAAGACAGAGTTGTCAAAAAATTTGAAAATTTGGCAGGAGAAAGCTTTATAGGGAAAAGAGTTCCAATCCTTGAAGGCGGGTTTCTTGAAAAGATCGTTGAAGAAAGACAGAATTATATTGTCAAAAATGTTCAAGAATTTTTGAAAGAAAATATAGATAAAATACCATTGATGAAAACCCCATGGAAAAACGTCATTGAAATAGCTTTAAAGATTTTGGATGTTAAATCTGGTGTTTGTATTCCTCTTTTGGCTGGAGGTAGTGTTATGGGGGTTTTTTTGATCTTGTCAAGAAAAACCTTAACTGAAAAAGATATTGAGAAAATCAATATTTTTGCAAATCAAGTTAGCCTTGCAATTGAAAAGGCAAAGCTTTATCAAGAGCTTGAGGATTACACAAACCATCTTGAAAAAAAGGTTGAGGTAAGAACAAAAGAGTTGCAGCAAGCCTATGAAGAGCTAAAAGAGCTTGATAAAATAAAATCAGAGTTTTTTTCAACAGTTTCTCATGAGTTGAAAACTCCTTTGAACTCAATAAAGATTTCAAACCAACTTCTCTCAGAAGGTTTAGTTGACGAGAAAAGGAGAAGGGAATTGGTTGATTTGATAGACAAAAATGTGGACAGGTTGACAAGCCTGATAAATGACTTGCTCTCCTTGAGCAGAATTGAAAGTGGGGAAACAAAGATGGATTTTGAGTTGATAGATTTGAGGAGAATGATAGAGAAAAACATAGTGTTTTATCTTCCCATGCTAAATGAGAGAAACATATTGGTGGAAAAAAATATTCCAGAAAATTTAATGGTTAATGGAGATGAAGAAAGACTAAAGATTGTCTTTGACAACTTAATAGACAATGCAATAAAATTCACAAAAAATGGAGGAACTATAAATATCTTAGCGAAAAAATTGAGAAACGAAGTTCAAATTTCAATAGAGGATAATGGTTATGGAATTTCTGAGGAAAACCTAGGTAAGATTTTTGAAAAGTTTTACAAAACTGATAAATATGGAACTGGTTTAGGACTTTCAATTGTAAAGGGAATTGTTGAAGCTCATGGAGGAGAAATTTGGGTGGAAAGTGAGGTAGGCAGAGGTTCTAAATTTACTTTTACAATCCCTGTAAAAACGAAAAGCCAAAAAATTCATGTATGACGCTGTTATCTTCACGATGTCTCTTCCAATCAGGGATGAAAAGCACTCAAGAGGTTACAAGATCCTAAATCTTGAAAAGAGATAAATGCTTTATAATGTACCTCAAGAATTCTAAGTTTGATCTCTTAAAAGATCAGGAAAAAGATTATGACTTTTCACAATTCTTCACAATTCTTCACAATTAACTTTTTATAGTTGTGTATCATATAATGTAAAGAAGGAAAAGGTGGCTTGATGAAAGTGTTCAGATGCAGTTACTGTGGTTCTGTGAGTTATGACCTCCAGATAAGGGCAAGTAACTATTACTCTACTTCAATCTTTACTCAGTGTCCAGATTGTAATGCCCTGCCCACCCTTCTCGAGGAATTTGAGGAGACGTACTAGGTTGGTGGGTGCTTTGAAAATTATCTCCTGCTTTTTAATTCAAAAGAGCTGTCTTATCTGACAATTTGGTAGTAATAATTATGAACCAAAATCTAATCTTGGCATTGGGAGTCGCCCTACAGTTTACTGTGGGTAGCTATGTTCTTTTAAAACAGCCTAAAAGAAGAATCAATCGACTCTTTTTGATTATCGTTGTCTTGATTATTCTTGTTAACCTTACAAACTATCTGGTAGAGGTATCAGAAGATCCTTTATTCTGGTCAAGAATAAATCTCTCTTTTTTATGTTTGATTCCCGCTCTCTTCATCCACATTACCTCCCTCTACTCTGGAAGAAAGCTCATCCTCTCACCTTATATCTTTTACCTGATTGGCATTGCCTTTTTACTTTTTACTCCCTCTGAACTTTTCATCAAAGAGGTAGTTGTGAGAGAGAGGTCTGTGCTGGAGAGTCATGGCGAGATCTTTCTCTTCTTCAGCCTCTACTATGGCACAACCATGTTTTATGGCATATTGTTATTCGTTCAGACCTATCTTCAATCAAACATGGAATTTCAGAAGAATCAGGCAGGAATAGCCCTAATTGCAGTCTCTCTTCCCATCGTCGTCAGCCTTCTTCAAAACATAGCATTTCCTATTCTGAATCTTGACATGATCAAAACCGGCATAATCTTCTCTGTAACCTCAACTGTGATGATCACCATCTTTGCCTTTGGAATCTTGAGGTATAGGTTTTGGGTAGTTCCACAAACGGAGGTTGAATTTGAAACAGAGAAAGAGTACCAATTGGAGAGAGGTTGTTCTTATCTGATAGAGGAGGAGGGAAGTGAGAGGGCTTTCAAAGCCTTTGTGGATGCTGCAAGACATGGAGCTCAAGCTCTGTGCATATCGAGAGAATTTCCAGAAAATTTGAGAAAAAAATATGGTCTTGAAAAGACTCCGATGATCTGGCTGGCAAGCACGGAGTATGAGAACACGATTCCTCCAGAGGACCTTGGAAAGCTCAACTATCTCATATTCGAGTTTCTAAAGAGTAGCAAGAACTCCATCATAATTTTGGATGGACTGGAGTATCTCATAATGTACAATGGGTTTTATAGAACCCTAAAGTTTCTCCACATCCTCAGAGATTTGGTGGTTGTTGAGGATTCAAATCTTCTCGTTTCATTGAATCCAAAGGTTCTCTCTCAGAGAGAGTTGGTTCTAATTGAGAGAGAGTTGAAGGTTCTTGAGAGCTAAGCAGAAAAAATGTGGTGTAGCCTGACCAGTAGTAAGCATATATCGAATGATAGACACCATTAATTTATCGATGAATAAATCATTCCTTTTAAGAAACTTACCATTAAAGATAATTGGAACACCTTCTCCATCTAAGAATGAACCTTTCTTCCCCCCTTTTTCTGCATGGATATGAAGATGGGGTTCACTTGTATTTCCTGAGTTTCCCACTTTTCCAATAGGCTGGCCTTCCTCTACAAAATCCCCGCCTTTTACAAGTAAACTTCCCTTCATCATATGAGCAAATAGGATCTTAACACCCTTGCACTCAATCAAAACATGATTTCCAGCTAGATTTTTGACATCCATTTCAGGTGGAATTAGATCAGGTAATCCGTCAATAGCCTTTATTACCTTGCCATCACATGGACTGTAAATAGTATCTCCAAAGATAGCATATTTAGTAAGCTCTGCTGGATAAATTCCCTTAGCCCTAGTTCCAAATATGTTGAGTTTTACTATATCAAGGGCATATCTCTGAGAACGGTCGACGTTATGGTTATTGATGATGAGGCTACTTCCACCATTAGTAATGTAATATACACCGTTTTTTAAGGGAAAGGAAAGTTCAACAGGTTTTTCATAGTAAAAATAACCTTTGATAGCAAGAATGTTGGAAAAGACAAATATAAACAAAACGAAGAGATTGATAGCAGTTGTAACCCAATCTTTTAGGCCTTTTCTTGAAAAAAATGCTAAGTCCTTTGTTCTTAAATAAGATTTGTAGGCTGCTATCAGGAATAAGGCAATTAGAATAAATCTTAGGTAATAACTTAGCCAGTCCCACCTTCCTACAAGGAAAATGTAAACAACGAAAGTCCCTACAACCAACAACTTTACCATCCAATCAATCTTACTCTTATCTTTTCCCCTCCAAAGCCAGATTATAAAAATAAAAGGAATGAATAAATGACCTATAATGAGCATTACTATTGAAAACAGCATGTCTTTACCCTTTTTAACAACATATAAGGTTTGTGGATTTTCCCATCAACATCCTTCAGTGATATTCTAACCTCTCGTAGCCCTCCTCTTGGAGTATATCATTCCTCCAACATAGGCTGCAAGAGCAACTCTCGATATCATTTCAATCCAAACTATTGGGATCATGGCATAGAGAATCAAGGCAAGATTTTGAACTGGAAATCTCTCACCGCTCTTTCTTCCAAAGGTTATTTTGCAGGTCATGAGATATGAGCTCAAGAGAGCCATCAAAGCCAGGATCATGTAGTTGAAATCTGAGAATACCCCTAAAACCACCAGAAAAGCTGCCAGGGGAATTGGCATTCCTACAAACTCCCCCTTCATTTGAGGTGAGATGACGTTGTACCTTGCAAGTCTCAAAACTCCTGCTGAGAGATAAACTAAGGAAACCCCAAGCATAAAGTAGGTGGAGTTGTAGGAGTAAAGGATGAGGGCTGGAGCCAATCCAAAGGAAATAGAATCAGAGATAGAATCAAAATTCATCCCAAACTCAGAGTCTGTTTTTGTTCTTCTTGCAATATACCCATCAAAACCATCTGCCACCAGTGCCAAAAGAATCATTCTGCAGGCTCTGTCAAGATTTTCATCGAAAATAAAAGTTAGAGCCAAAAATCCAAAAGATAGGTTTGCAAAGGTGAAAATGTCAGCCTTCTTGAGATAATCTTTCATATCGTAGCTCATCTCTTAACCTCTCTGTGAAATAACCTTTTCACTTATAACCCTTTCGTAGGGAGTGTGAACACAAGTTATATGTACTTGTTCATAAAAATTGGATTTGGTGATTAGATGAAAAGAACTTTGAAAAAACTGGAGAGTGAACTGAAGTTCATAATCCTTGGAATGTGTTTCTACAGCTTTATCTTAAGTTCTCTTCTGATTTACGCCTTGATAGAGGACTTGTTGATTCTTCTTCCCTTTCTCCTACTTTTTGTGGGGTTCGTCCTACTCTACAGGTTCGTCTCAAATTTCTACATGAGAACTTTCTCAGGCCTTGCCATTGAACCAAAGCTTTAAAAAACCCTCTTTTAAAAGATGGTGATGAGAGTTGCAGTTTGTGGAGTTGGACACTCAAAGTTTGGAAGAAGAAGGTGTACTGTTCAGGAGCTGGCTTTCGAGGCTTTCAGAGAAGCTCTTTTGGACTGTGACGTATCGAGGGAAGAGCTTGAGGTTTTACTCATAGGCTCATCCCCGGAGTATTACAGACAGAGATCCCTTTCTGGAGTCGTTGCAGAGTACCTCGGGCTGAATCCCAAGCCCACCTTTCTAACTGAAGCTGCCTGTGCCTCAGGCTCTGCCGCTTTATTCACAGCTTTTTCTCTCATAAGATCAGGTTTTCTTGATATTGCCTGTGTTCTTGGAGTTCAGAAGATGACTGAGCTTTCCACTCCAGAGATTCTGGCCCTCATGGGAAGAGTTGGAGATGTGATGTGGGAGGCAAACTATGGAACAACCTTTCCAGGCTATTATGCTCTTTATGCACAAAGACACATGCACGATTATGGTACCACAAAGGAGCAGCTTGCGAAAGTCTCTGTGAAGAACCACAAAAATGGGGTGAAGAACCCAAAGGCGATGTTTCAAAAAGAGATAACTCTAGAAAAAGCTCTATCCTCTCCCATGATCGCCTATCCTCTTCAACTGTATGACTGCTGTGCCAACGCCGATGGTGCCTCCTGTTTGATTATAGCTTCAGAGGATAAAGCTCGAAAACTCACAGACACTTCTGTTTTCTTAGAGAGTGTGGGTGTTGCCTCTTCAGAGTTTTCAATCCTAAAGAGGGAAGACCTCACCTCCATTCCAAGTGCAAAGATTGCATCGAGGGATGCCTTCAAAAAAGCTAGGCTCACCCCAAAAGAGGTAGATGTCTCAGAGGTGCACGACTGTTTCACCATAGCAGAGATAATAGCCTATGAGGACTTGGGTTTTTGTGAAAAGGGAAAAGGAGGAAAGCTCATAGAGGAAGGTCAAACCTATGTGGGAGGAGAGGTTCCTGTAAATCCTTCTGGGGGTTTGAAGGCAAAGGGACATCCCGTGGGAGCTACTGGAATCTCCATGGCATACGAGATTGTAAAACAACTGAGAGGAGAATCCCTAAACCAGGTAGAGGGGGCAGAGGTTGGACTCACTCACAACGTTGGGGGCATAGGACAGTACTGCTTCGTTTTTATATACAGGAGATGATTTCTTGGAGTTTCTAAAGTTTGGTAAGGTTGGATTCGTTCCCTACACCAAAGTTGGAGAATTCATAGAATTTCTAAAAGCTGGAAGACTCATGGCATCAAAGTGTGAAAAATGCCAAAAGATTTCTTTCCCACCAAGATCAGATTGCACATGCCTTTCAGAGGATTTTTCTTGGATTCCGTTGTCTCAAGATGCAACCTTGATCTCTTACACTGAAATCCATGTAGCTCCTGCAGGTTTTGAAGATGAAAAGCCTTACTCTCTTGGAGTTGCAGAACTTACTGAAGGAGGAAGGATTCTTGCACCTCTCGATGTTTCGAGAGAGGATATCCAGATTGGAATGTCTTTGAAGGTTGAGATTGTAGAATCTCAAGATAAAATCTACTACGTTCTGACTAAAAAGGAGGAGGATTGAGCTGTTTTTTCAAATTCTCTATCAACTTCTGGAGGTTTTCAATTATTCTCTCCTTTTCTTGAATCAAAGCCTCCAGCTCTAAGATCTTTGCCTGCAAGCTCTCGTTCTGAGCCTCTAACTCTGAAATCTGAGAGTTCAATTTAGAAATTTTGGAATTTAGCTGAGCTTGCTTTGAGAAGTTATCGTTTTTCAGGTTTTTGTAATCTATCTGGAACACTTTGTTTGCTCTTGAAAGATCATCCACCTTGAGATAGAGATATGCAATTCCAAAAGAGGTTAAAACCAAAAATAAAAATAAAATCACCACCAACCATCCAAGGCTCTTTCTCTTCTCACCCTCATAACGATCCCTGTACTCATCCCTCTCTATCCTCATTTCAGCCAATTGCTTTTCAAGAAGGTAATTGTCTTCCTCATACTTTCTACATATTCTCTCCCACTTCTCTGAAATCTCTGGGGATTCGTTCATCTTGACACCTCATTTAAAAGAGGATTTAGAGTTTATAAAGTTTATCTAACCCTTCTCTCCAGCTTCTCTGCCTCCTCGTCCCTCTCCTTTAACCTCCAGCATATCTTATGCGAAATCACCACGCTTTCTATCTTTCCCTCTTCCTGCAATCTCTGAAGGTTTCGCTTGGTCTGAAAGAGAGTAAGGTTCACTTTTTTAGAAATTTCTTTGGTGCTTAGAGGTTTTTTACTCTTCTTAATTATCTCAAAAGCCTTTTGGTACATGAAATCACTTTTCCTTTATCTCCTTTATGAGTTTTATGCACTCAAGAATCAACTTCAACCTTCTTAAGTCTTGCTCTTCCTTCGACATCTTTAAAAGCTCCTCTAACCTTTTCTCCAAATGGAAATCTCCCTCCTCTTTTGGAGCTTCAGAGCAACGGGGACAGATCAGTTTTCCATCCTTTTCAAATAGAGGATACCCACACTGGCAGTGCTTGGGTGTCATTTTCCAGCCCTGAAGGAGAAGAGTTGCAGGATCCATACCTTGAGTTTCCCTCAAACTTTAAAAGGTTTTGCAAAACTTGGGGTTGATACTAATTGTAAAGCATTTCAAAAATTTTGGATAAACATTTTAACCCTTTTCAACCGAAAAGCTTAATAACTCTGATATATATTAATCAGGAGCTGATCAATTGGGAGTTTTGACAAAAAAGCAGAGGGAAGCAATTCTCGTTGAATTGCTCAAAAAGTATAGAACTCTTCCTGACATTGAGGGCATACTTCTTACAAAGTATGGGCAAGAAAGATTTGAAAACAAATATGATGAGATTCTCTTGGATTTTGCAAGGAAGAAGAATTTAAAAGTTCTGGAAGTTATAGAGAAAGAATTAGCTGAATACAAAGGAGAAGTGGAATTCAAGATACATGAGGAAAAGAAACCTAAACCTTCAAGAAAAAGAGCTGTAATCGTAATTTTTGTAATTCTTATCGTTGGTCTTTTCGGAATATATTATATTCAGAAACCAGCTATTGAATTGGAAGTTGAAGAAACAGTGATTGAAACTCCAGAAGAAAAACCAAGTGAAACTCAAGAAGCCGAACTAAAAACCAATGCAATCGAGGAGTATGCCAAAGACAAGCTTTCCCAAGAAATT
>JBHIDS010000074.1:0-10686 GCA_046760205.1 Candidatus Methanofastidiosia archaeon | reverse complement strand
GCCCCTGGAAAATCCCATAATCCCAATAAGGTCACTATCCACAAAATCAAGCTTTTTTACATATTTAATACCTGCGAAAACATCATCCAGGTTTCTTCTTAAAGATAATTCTTCCCTGCGAATTGGTGAAAAACCCACAAAGCCCGCTCTTGCGAGTGCCTCACAGGTTTCTTTAGGAGCTCCCCCTATGACACCTCCTTTACCACCATGATTATATATTACAACTGGAAAGGGTCCAGGTCCTTCAGGCTTACAGAGAAAACCCTTCAAAGTTAACTCTCCGCTTTGATAAGTCACCTCATTACTAAATCCCTCAGTCTGAGTCTCGTGTTTGGAAGTTGTCGAAGCAGCTGTCAGATCAGAGGGCTCAGAATTGGAAAAGGTAACATATCTACCAATAAAAAAAATTCCAACAATTGCTAATGTCAATATTCCAAATAATAAGGCTTTTGAATTCATAATAAATAAGTAAAATTTTATTCTTTAAGAATCTTTTGGTTTCAACTCTTTGATTTTCCGATTTTAAAAAAGTTGCATCAAAACAGAGGTTCTCATAAAATGAGAACCTCTAACGTTTCTGATGGGTTTGCATCAGAGGAGAACCTTAAACGTGTCCACTGGGCTCGCCGTGGAGGGGAAGACTTATAACCTTTTTCTCAAATTGAAAATGTGAACCTCAAGACCTTTCGAAAAACCCTTAGAGGCTTTGGATATGAAGATGAGCAAATTTCAGAGATTTTGGATTCTCTCTTAGAGCTTTATTCAAAACAGTTCATCTCAAAACTTGCAAAACCCAAGGGTGGTGCTTTGAGAGAGGATCTCTCAGAGAATGTATCCATTCTCCAAGCCTTCAAACTCTGTGAGAGGGATTGGGGTTTAAAGGGATTTGAGATTTTCTACACAACGAAGATTGGAGAAGGGCTTGCTCTCAAAGCCCTGGAGGAGAGGATTGAAAAAGAAGAGATCTTTGAAAAGCTCATCGAGATAAATCTTTATGGAAGTTTTTTAATCCTGAAGTATTTGGAATTCATGATAAATCACTCTGAGTTTATCTTTCCAAAAAAACCTGAATTTAGATTTCTTTCAGAAGCAGAGGAGATAAAAGAGCTTGCAAAAAAGGTTCAAAATCTTCTCTTAAAACATGGCATATTGAGCTCAACCCCCACCTACACTCATTCAGGGGTGGGCGAGAGAGTGGTAGTGGGATCTCCAAATCTCTACACTTTTTTTGAGAAGAAATTTTTAAAAATTTCAAAGATTCGGAATTTTGAAAAGAGTTTTTCTGAGATAACGAAAAGGCTTACCATTTTTAGATTGCTTTACAACTACTCAAGATACAAGAGAGAGCATCTTAGAAAACTCTGGAACCAACTCCCAAAAAGAGAGCTTAGAGAGGTGTTTTCAGAACTCAAGAATTTGGAAATCATAAAAGAGGATTTTAAGAATATGGAAAGCTTTAGGATTCTTAAAGTCCAGAGTTATAAAAACTATCTTGAGAAGAATTTGCTTAAGAATAGTTTGAATGAAATTCGTTATATCTTAGTTTCCCCAGGCGAGGAAATCAGGGAGAACTCTCAGGCATATGTTCTGCTTTCGAGATTTGAGGAAGAGCTGAGAGATTTTATAGAGAGGGAGTTGAGGGGAGCATATGGAGAGGAATGGTATAAAGTGGGAGTCCCAGATTTTGTGAGGAGAAAACTGGATGAGAGGGTGGAGGATGCGAGAAAGAGAGGAAGAAAACTCTACTCCCCTCTATCCTACTCAGACTTCTCATTCTATCTCTCAATAGTTTTGCACAAATCAAAGAAAGGCTCTAACTGGGAGCTCTTTGAGAAATACTTTGTCTCAATAGGCTGGATCAAGGGGAGATTGATAGAGTTGGCAGAGATCAGAAACGACATTGCCCACCCCAAACCCCTTCAATCTATACAGTACAGAAAACTCCTGCTCTACATCGATGAGATAAGGGGAAGGATGGATAAAATCCCACAGAATTAACTCACAACCCTTTTTATGTTTTTCTCAAGGTCATCAAAAACCTCCAAAACCTGAATCTTAAACTCTGGTAGGAAGGGATCGAGGATGTAAAAAAGGGAAACACCAAGAAAAATTCCTGAGAGGTTTGCTGGAAGATCGTGTGCCCAGAAAAAAGAGTAGCCCGTGTCCATGAGTTTGTATGCAAGCACCAACCTCAAGATGTTGAAAACATAAAGAATTGGGAAGATGAAGATCATGGATTTTACCTTTTTTTTCCAGTCCGCCCTTATTGCTAGGATCGTTGCGTAAATTATTGCTAAAGCCCCAACTATGGCACAGTTTCTCGAAACTAAGTATGGACCTAGATGAATCACAGAGCCCTCATAGTCTACAGGAACTTCAATTCCAATTAACCCTAGAAGGTATGAGGTATGCTCTGCTGTAGCGCTTCTCAGAAGGAAGTAATCTGAGATGTAGTACAGAATAATCGCAAAAATCACAGACTTTGAGAGAATTTCTACAGATTCTTTCTTGAGGGAAATTCTAAACATGAGCAGAATTTCTTTAAAAATTTTATAAGTTTTGTGGTTCACTTCGAAAACTTTATATGTGATAAGTACAAAATCTTTAAAAGGTGAGACAAATGGGCAAGGTTGCAGCTTCAAGACTCAGAGACAGAATGGTGGTGACTGAGCAAGGACACGAAATAGGGTTGCTCTTTGACATGGTGGCAGATGAGAAAACTGGAAAGCTTGTAGCATTGGTGGTGGAACCCACCACTGAGGAGATGCGTTCAATGCTGATGACAGACAAGGAGGGGCTGGTTTTGATTCCTTTCACAGCCTTGAGAGCAGTGAAGGATTTCATAATAGTGGATGCAAGAAGGGTGCCCAGAAAGATAAAGAGAGTTGGGATGTTTCAAAAGTCCATGGATTAGAGGCAAGCCCCAATATTCATTTTTTCAAGATTAGATAAAGTTTATAAACCATAGTTTTAAAACCTATAGAGGTGGTCCGATGAAAGATTTGGCAGAGTTTGCAGTGGAGTACGCCCTTTTAAAAGATGTGATCTATGCAGAATCTAGATTTTCTCACACCTCCTCCAACGTCTTTGTCATGAAGAATGGGATCTTGGATGTTGCAGGATTTTCTGATGAATCAGGTTTGAACGTAAGAGTTGTGACTGAGAAGGGAATTGGATTTTCCTCCACTAACAAACTCTCAAAAAAAGAGATAAGAGAAATTGTGAAGAAAGCATTTAAACTGGCTGAGAACTCTGAGAGAGGAGAGAGAATAGAGTTCTCAAAAGAAAAAACCATAGAGGACAAGGTAAAAGTTTCCCAAAAGAAGAGAATCAAAGATGTGGGAGCCGAGGAGAAAATAGATAGGCTTTTCGAGTTTGAAAAAATTCTAAAAGACTCTGGAGTAAAAGTGCCTGGAAGAATACTCGTTGCTTCAGATTTGGAGGTTGAGAAGTACTTTATGAACTCTGAGGGAACCAAGATATCTTCTCTGACACCTATCGTGGATATGTACTACTTTCTAACTGTGCTTGAAAATTCAGACACCCAACAGGCTTACAGGTCCTTTGGATACACTGGAGGTTTTGAGGCCTACGATGAGTGGAAGGTAGAGGATGTTATTCTTGAGGAGGTAAAGACCTTAAGGAAGATTATTCTTGAGGGAAAGAAACTAAAAGAAGGCAAGATGGATGTGGTGGCAGGACCTGAGGTCATTGGGATTGCGGTACACGAGAGTTGTGGACATCCCACAGAGGCTGACAGAATATTGGGAAGAGAAGCCTCACAGGCTGGAAAGAGTTTCATGAAAAAAGAACTTCTTGGAACGAAAATAGGCTCTGAATACGTAACCATAATAGATGATCCCACTCTCAAGAACAGCTATGGGTTCTATAAGTATGACGATGAGGGAATCGAGGCAAGGCCCAGATATCTCTACAAAGATGGTAAGATAAACGAATTTCTGCACAATAGAGAAAGTGCAGCAGTTATGAGGGGTAAGAGTAATGCTTCAGCGAGAGCTTCCAACTACAACAGAGAAGCCATAGTTAGAATGGCAAACACCTACCTTGCCCCAGGGGACTGGAAGGAAGAGGAAATCATAGAGGACACCAAGTTAGGAATTTACATGATTTCCTTCAATGAGTGGAACATTGATGATAAGAGGTTTAATCAGAAGTACATTGGAAGAGAGGCATATCTCATTGAAGATGGAGAGCTTTGTGGAATGGTGAGAGACCCAGCCATCGAGCTCACCACTCCAGGTTTTTGGAATGCCATAGATGCCGTTGCAGACAATTTGGAGTTTCGAGGCGGACAATGTGGAAAGGGGGATCCTATGCAGGGAATGAACGTTTTGATGGGAGGACCCACGGCAAGACTTTCTAAGGTTCATGTGAGGTGATGGTATGCTTGAAAAATCTAGATACATAGTTGAAAAGGCTTTAAAACTAGGGGCAGAGGATGTGGTTGCCACAACCATCGATTCGAAAGACATGCAGGTGAGATTCTCAAACAACGAGATAGACATTGCAAAACAGTGGAGAGAGCACTATGCAGAGATATTTTTGAGCTTGAAAAAGAAAGTAGTTTCCACAGAGATAAGAAACTTTGAAAAAACAGACGAAATCATTGAGAGACTTGTAAAGTTTGCAAAAAAGAGCAAGGAGAACCCAGAGTATAGAGGAATAGCTCAAGGTCCCTTTTCATATGAGAAACATAGAGCTGATAAGAAACTCTTAGAACTTGAGAATCCCCAAGAGTATGCGATGCAGGCGATACAGACTGCCTTAGAGAAGGGATGTAAAAGCACTGCAGGGATGCTCTATCTTAAAAACCAAAAGATTTTCCTGGCAACCTCAAAGGATGTGGAGGCTGAGGATGAAAATACCGCAATAGAGCTCTCGATCAGGGCTTTCTATGAGGATGATGCCTCTGGACACAGCGTTTCTTGTGCTACCAAACTCAAAGACTTCAAACCAGAGAAAGCTGGAGAGGAAGCCTCAAAGTTAGCAAAGCTTGCTCGAAACCCAAAACAATGTGAGGAGGGAGAGCATGATATGATATTATCTCCCCTCTTCTTTGGCTCTGTGCTCTCCTACTCTGTGGAGATGACCTCTGCCTTCAACGTGCTTGCAGGACTCTCAATGTACATTCAAAAGCTTTCAGAAAAAGTGGCATCTGATATCGTGAACATTCAAGATGATGGAAGCTATGACGCCTTGAATGTAAGTAAGTTCGATGCAGAGGGAGTTCCAAGAAAGAAAACTCACATTATCGAGGATGGGGTTTTGAAAACCTATCTCCACAACACCTCAACAGCAGAAAAGTTTAAAACCCAAACGACAGCAAATGCGGGACTAGTTCAGCCCTCTCCCACCAACATTTTGATGAAAGAGGGAGACTTTTTAAGAGAGGAGCTCTTTTCCGAGGTTAGGAATGGATTGTTTTTAACGAACACTTGGTACACCAGATTCCAGAACTTTCAGAAAGGAGATTTCTCCACAATTCCGAGAGATGCCATTTTGAAGATAGAAAAAGGTGAAATCACAGGCTCTTTGAAGAACATAAGGGTTTCAGATAACATGCTCAGGCTTTACAAAAATATTGAGGCATTATCAAAAGAGAGGGAACAAGTTCACTGGTGGCTTGAGACATCCTATCCGTGTATAACACCCTATGTGCTTGTAAGGAAAATCAAGGTGACGAAGTCGACTGAGTAGCTAGGATAGCCTCTAGAAATGATTTTGGTTGGGGTTATACATCACACCCTTTCTTCAAGTTTTTTTCTTATAATTAAAATTCCAACTATTATAACAACACTTAAACTTCCGAAAAACAAATTTCTTTGAAATTTTCTTCTCTTTTCAATCTCAAGCTCTGATTTTAAAATCCATGATTCTATTTCTTTCTTATCCAAATTGAGTTTTTTATAAATTTCTCTTGCTTTTTTAAATTCGGAGGTTGCATCTTCATACTCTTCGTTATCAAAATATTTTTTTCCTCTCTCAAAGTATGAATCTGCCCTTTTTATAATTTCAATCTTTGATAAGAAATCCTCTATTTCATCTATCCTCTTTTGTGCTTCATTTTCCATAAAAATCTCCTTTGCCTTCATGAACAACCTCTCAGATTTAGAGTACTTGCCTTCTGAAAAATAGTTCTTTGCATCTTCAAGGTATTCAATACCAATTTTTACATTTTCAATTCTCTGAATTTCAAGCTCAAGTTCGTCTATCTTTTTCTTATCCCCTATTATCTTGTATCCATCGAGAAGTTCTTCATACGCTCTCAGGGATTCTTCAAAATTCTCATTTTCAAAAAACTCCAAAGCCTTTTTTTCTTTCTCCAACAGTTCCTCTAAACGAGGTATCTCGATTCCAGTAGGTAGCCAGTTCATCATGTTTAAGATGAATTTCTTGTTGTCTCCAACCTCCAATCTTTGAAAAATTATCAGTGGTGCCCCAACCATTACAATCTTTCCATTGCCATAGAATGAATATGCTATACCAATTACCCTCATTCCAGAGATAAGTTTTTCCTCACTCGAATTACCAGGCTCGTTGAAAGCTGTGGTGCTCCATGCGAGAGGAGTTGCATTTCCGAATATTTTCAAAGAACAACCTTGGAAATGGCCATAAGTTTTAACTCCTTTAGTCATTTCACTTTCTAAAAAGTTATTCATGTATGCACCTACACGTTTATCTTTGTAAATCAACTCAGCTTTGGTATCAATTACCCAATCATACCTAAATCTTACTCCAAAATTACTTGCAAGTTTATTCAAAGATAGAAAAACATTTGAATATTCAAAATCTTCCTTTTCTATGAAATCATAGTAGGCATAATCTGCACCCAATAGAAGTAGAGAGCCTCCTTGATTTATGTATTTCAAGAGAGCCTGTATCTCTTTATCTTTTAGCGAAGATGTTATCACACTTAAAATCACAGTATCATATTCTCTTATTCTTTCATAAGTAATTCTTTCATATGTGGTTTCAGTATCAAATCCTTCTCCTCTCAAGAGAGTTATGAAGTATGAGAATTCCATTTCCGTTTTATAATTCTCCCCCCATATCTTTTCTGTTTCAGTATAAGTGTAAAAAACTAATACCTTTTTATCTTGAGATGTCACATCTTGCATGAGTAGCACATATAAAATTAATAAAAGAACCAACTTTCTCAGTCTGATCACCCATGTACCCTCAAACATTCCATGGCAGATTCTCTATAAGCCAAAAAACTTGGATAAATAGAAAATAAAAAACAAACTAAAATAGACAACTCGATAACATTAAAAATCATGTTGTTCATTAAAACCAGATTCATTCCATAGCTTTTTGCCAAATTTACACCAAAAAATCCCAAAGTCAAACCCACACCAACACCCAACAATGAAATAAGTATGCTTTCAAACAAGAACATTAAAAATATTTGCCCATTTTTGACTCCAATTGACTTTAATATTCCTATCTCTCTCTTTCTTCTTATCACAGAAATCATCATCGTGTTAAACATGCCAATACCAGCTATAAAAAATATCAAGTATGTCATAGATTTTGTGGCACTGTAAGATATTCCATATTGGTTTCTCAAAGAATTCAAGATAGCTTTCTCTGTAACAATTTCTTCTGGATTCAATACTTTTCTTAAATTCTCTGAAAACTTTGAGACATCATAACCTGGTTTTATGTTTACAAAAACAACGTTTGCATCTTTCAATGTGATTTCTTGGCTTTTTTTTAAGGATATTATAGGATTGCTTGGAACCTGATAAGTCGTATCAAAAATCCCAGTCAAAAGAAATTCTTCTTTTTTAGGTTTACTTTTCTCGAGATAAATTAGAGTTATCTTTTCTCCAATTTCAAAATTCCAACTCTCGAAAAAATTCTTAGGAATTAGAATTGAGTTCTCTTCTAGAGAAAACTCCCCAGAGAGCAAGGATTCCTTGAAGTCAAAGATATTTGAATCCAGATTCAAGCCAATTATCTCGTATTGATCATCTTTTATGATAGCATTGAAAATTACTCCATACTCTAAGTATTCAAATCCCTCTATTTCTCTTATTTTTTGAATGTCTTCTAAGAAAAACTCATCTGAAGTTGCTGTGAGATCTGATGTCACAAATGACCGATAAAATATGAGAGACTTATCAAGCAACCCGATAAAGGATGAAGTCAAGAGAATATAGACCAGAACACCAATTGCAAAACCTCCAGCTGTGAAAACTGTTCGTGGTTTGTTTCTTGAGATGTTTTTCAGAGATAGTGAAAGCATTTTATCCCTCTATTCTCCCATCTTTCATTTTCAAAATCCTGTTTGCATATCTCTTAAATTTTACATCGTGGGAAACAACCACAAAACTTTGATTCTTCTCTCTGTTCAACTTTCCCAAGAGGTCTATTATCTTCTTCCCAGTTTTTGTGTCAAGGTCTCCAGTTGGCTCGTCTACAAGGATAAAATCTGGATCGTTGGCGAGAGCTCTTACAATAGCTACTCTCTGTTGTTCACCCCCCGATAGCTCTGAGGGTTTGTGTTTTGCTCTATCGGATAGGCCAACAAGATTCAGAAGTTCTTTGGTTTTTTCTCTCGCATCCCCCTTCTTGATAAGTTTCATGGGCAATATAATGTTTTCATAGGCTGTCAAATTTGGCAAGAGATTTAAGAATTGAAAAACGAAACCAATCTTTCTTCTCCTCATTTCTGAAAGCAAATTTTCATTACATTCAGAATATTTCTTGCCATCGAGTATTACCTCTCCTTCAGTAGGTCTCTCAAGCCCACCAAGTAATCCTAAAAGAGTTGTTTTTCCACATCCAGAGGGACCAACGATACACAGAAATTCTCCTTTTTCTATCTTCAAATCCACTCCATCAACAGCTTTTATCACTTCTTTTCCAAGATAAAATTCCTTTCTCAAACCTACAGTTTCAAGCATACCTCAACACCTCCATAGGTACTATTTTTGATGCTTTTAAGGCTGGATAGATTCCAGCAATAATAGAAATAAAAATCACAACACCAATGGTTTTCATAATAATTTCCAAGTCAAAAACAAATATGCCTATAGCAAATTTTGAAAAAAGAGCTCCAAGGAGAAATCCCACAAGAGAACCAAAAAACCCAAGCAATGCAGCCTCTATCAAAAACATGAATAAAATTTCATAATTTTTTGCACCAATTGACTTTAAAATTGCAATTTCATGCTTTCTTTCTTCCACCGAAACAAGCATTGTGTTTGCAACGATTAAAGCTGAGACCAGGTACATGATAAAGATGATTTGGGAAATATATTTGTTCAAATCTTGAAAATCCTTTGAAATTACAGTCAACATGTCAAAAAGATTTAGAACAGTGTATTCTGGAAATTTTTTTTGAAGTTCTTTCGTTGTTTCATCCAACTTTCTGAAATTTTTTATCGTTACTGCAACATAGCTTGCTTTGTTTTCTATTCCAGTAGATTCACGAATTGTTGTAATAGGGATATATGAAAGTGATGATTTGATACCTACTGAAAGGGCTCCAATAATTCTAAGAGTCTTTCTTTCTCCTTCTTCAAAATTATATATTATTTTCTCATCTCTTATGTCAACTTTGGGGAATAGAACTTCAAATTTATCTCCTACTTGATATACTGAAGACCTCAATTCTTCCTCATTAACTATAATGGAAATCTTATCGATTTCGTTCAAAGTAAAGTACCTACCTTCTGTGATATATTCACTAACGTTTATCGCAGTATTGACTTTTTCAAAATCTATTCCCAATAAAATACCTTGATGAAATTCATCTTCATAAAAGGTAAGAATCTCATAAAAAATAGCAGAATAAAAATATTCAATATTTTCTATACTTTTTATTTTTGATTGTATGTACTCTTCATCTACCAATTCTTCAAATTCATTGAAGAAGTAGCTTTGAGGTTTTACCTCAATATACTCTATGTTTTTTGGGAAAATGAAAATATCACCACCTAATATTAATCTCAAAGGTGAATAAGTATATCTTTCCAAGCCAACGATAGTTGAATAAGCAGATGTCATTAGAAAAACAGAAATTATTATTCCCAAAATTGTTAAAATTGTCCTTTTCTTGTTTCTGCGTATGTTTTTATAGGATTGGTTCAACATCATTTTTATCACCGCCTACAGGTTTAGTTGAAACTTTAAATGTTTTTCTATTTACAGAGCTAAGTTTCTGTACTAATTTTCTTGTTATCAGAAGATTTCAATTTGGATAGATAAATTAATTCTAACATATCTTTTAAATTATATTTCCAAGAATCACATTTTGGGTGGGGGAAGGGTTTTACATATAGTGCTCTGTATGGACATCCTCCTAAACATATTGGTAACACATCACAATTTTTACACTTTTCAAATTCAAAAGGATCCCACAATAACCATTTAAATACATTCGAATTTAATGTTGTGTGGAGTTGATTGATATTTCCCACACTTTCTTCTTCCATTCCTATTGTATCCCAACACTTATAAAGCAATCCAGAGGGATCTATTACATGAGAGTTTAATGTGACAGCTCCACAGTAGTTACTGGTTATTCTTGGATGTTTACTTACGAGAAATCCATGCTTTAGTGCAATGGAATAAAGCCTGATCTCAATTTCAGAATATTCCCTGTCATTGAAACAGAATTCAGAGAAATCTTTGCAAGCTGGAGTATATGGGGTG
>JBHIDS010000073.1:0-10704 GCA_046760205.1 Candidatus Methanofastidiosia archaeon | reverse complement strand
CAAAGAATGAATAAAAAGATTTGTAAGGAGAAAGGCTCATCCAAAGAGAGGATATACGACTATGTCGGATATACCCCAAGATTAGAAGGATATCCAACAGTGTCGGATATAAATAAGTTATATGAAATTCCGAACCCCGTCGTTTAAAAAGTAAAAATATAGAATATACGGTGAGAAAAGATGTCTAAACAAATTGATCTTAAAAAAATAAACCAATTTATTTTATGTAAACAGCATTTAACTAAAGATTCAAAGGAAAAGAATGAGTGTGTAGTAAAAGTTACAAAAGATATTTGTGGTCTTCATGCTCAAGTTGCAACAACCCCTTATCTTTCCTTATGGAATAGAGTAGAAAGTTTTCGAAAAGAGGTTTTGAAAAAAGAATTGTACGAAAAGCGAAATTTAGTCAAGATATGGTGTATGCGAAGGACAGTTCATATAGTTCCAGTAGAACAGGTGATGGAGTATTATCAAGCTACTAAAAGGGTAGGTGGAAGAAAAACTTTTCGAATTGAAACTATTCATAAGCGGATATTAAATACTTTAGATGAAAAAGGTCCACTAACACTTCAAGAATTGAATAATCATCTTTTAGAACTAAAGAACAAAGTTCAGACTAAATATGGAGAGGTCTATATCGGACAACAAATTGTGCGTGAAATGTGTCATTCCACACTATTAGTTCCATCTAAACCTAAAGGAGGGTGGAAGAGTAACCTACATACTTATTCCAGCTTTAAAAAGTGGTTACCATCCGTCAATTTGCAAGCTTTAAATGAATTTGAAGCCAAAAAGAATGTCGTGTTATATTACCTTTCCGGTTTTGGACCTGTTACAACAGAGGACATTTCATGGTGGAGCGGTCTTAATAAAAGAGATATTAAAAAAATATTAAATTTAAGAGAGATCAGTGATAAAATAGAGAGTATTAAAATTCAGGGGTTAGATGCCTCATTTTTTATCCTGAAATCTGATTCTAAATGTTTAGAAAGATTTTCCATTAGAAAAGGTACTGTGCATCTTCTACCAAAATTTGATCCGTATATCATGGGGTATAAGAATAGACAAAGATTAATATCACCAGAATACGAGAAGAAAGTATTTTGTAGTACAAGAGGGGAAATAAACCCCACTATTTTAGTCAATGGATTCGTTATTGGGTTTTGGAACCCTAAAGAAGAGAAAAATAAGATAAAAGTTACTCTTTCATTTTTTGAAAAAATTAATAGAGTAATATTAGATAGAATTGAAGAACAAGCTGAAAAACTTGCTAAGTTTATCAGTGATAAAAATTCTGAAATTATCATAGAACAACCTTAAAAATAGTAAGAAAAGCTTAACGCTGCGTGACAGGATAAAGATGTGACGGAGTTCGGAACTCTGCGGTCGCTCCTATCGTCGCTCCCTTGCCCTTCGGGTCACATAACAACGAGTAAAAGACTTCACTGCGTTTCGTCCAAATTCGCTTATCAGCGAACTTCTTTTACTCGTATCCCGTTATACGCAATCATGAGCAAAGGGTCCGTATTGAAAGAAAAAATGATGGAAAATAAATTAGGAGGATGGATATGAACATCGACAAAAAGATTTTTTTATTCTGGGGTATTGGACTTGCAATGTGCCATCCGCTTGAGTTAATTTTCAATACATACCGCTTTACGCATTTTTACCTTGTTGGGTTAGCTATTTACCTCTTTACTTTTACAGTAATATGGTTGATTATCTCGAGGAAGAAATATACATTTTTGCAAAATTGGATTATTGGTTTTACAGTAGGTTTTCTCGTTGAGATTATTATCGTAAGAGAGATTGGTGAGATTATTCCCTTGTTCATAGTATCGTTTCTATTTTGGGGTTTGCTCTATACTGCTATTAATTACACTTTAGTAAAATATTTATCGAAAAGGATTGGCTGGTAATCATGAATATAAAAATGTCATTTATCCTTTGCTCACGACTCATCGGTCGCTGTCGTTCCCTCGCCCTCGCTGATACTCGGAGAATATAATAGCGAACATGCGACTCCGCCATTTCGTGGCTTCGCCCAAATCCAGCCTAACGGCCGGAATTCAGATACGCTCGGAACGTTATGTGCAATTGCAAGTGCTCTTTTCTACTTAGTTTCATCAAGCTTACATAAAAGGCAGTCTCCTACATCGAGTATTTCTTTGACTTCCTTACTATCTTCACCTTTGTATCGAACAGAAACATTGTCATAACTCACTAAGAATTTTTTCCCTATAAGCGATTGCTTATCATGTTCTGATAACCATTGTAAATGATAACAGGGGTATTGGGTCTTATGAAACTTCAAACAGATTATTCCAAATAGACTTTTAAACGGAAATAACTTATCATTAGCAAAAAAATCTTTTTTGTCATATGTTAGAAGAAAACGTCGTGTTTTATTAGCACGCCTTAAGATAATTTCATCTGGCTTCCCTTGAAGATCCTCTTCACTTGTACTTTTTACATCAAAATTGTGTTTCTCACGTAGATGGTCAACGAAATTTTTCTCTATACACTCATCAGCATAGAGCTTGAAATCCTTTTTTCTCATTCTAATAACTTCTATCTTAATTCTTTTAAAACTTTCCACAATTAGACTGAAACCAAAAGAGTACCTACAACTTCCGCAGTGCTCGTTGAATTGCGCGCTTCGACCTTCTAACGAGGGGTATATAACAGCGGATAAAAGGGAAATCAAAGATTCCCCAAAAATAAGATTTTTGGGAACGCCAAAAACTCGAAGAGTTTTTGAGCGATTTCCCCAAATTGCCGTTGGCAACTTCTTTTATCCGCAGACGTTATGTACAATATTACTCGAGCCGAAAATTATATCAATGTATTCAATCTACTAATAGATATGACTAAAGAAAAACCATCAATTCCTGCAGATTTAAGAAGAAGAGTTTTAGTTGAAGCAGGCCACAGATGTGCAATTCAAACCTGTAGAAGTTTAGATGTTGATATACACCACATAATTCCATGGGAAACTTGTAAAAAACACGAATATAAGAACTTGATTGCTTTATGTCTTAATTGTCATCGTAGAGCTGACAAAGGTCAAATTGATAGAAGGAGTTTAAGAATGTATAAGAATAATTTGAGATTTCTGTATGATAAGTTTACCATTTTTGAAATTGATATTTTATTTGAACTTAATAAGCGATCTCAGAATCAGCCTATTTCATTTCCTTCACATTCAATTCTATTACTAAAAAGAATAATTGAATCTGGATATGTAAAGTGGGTTAAACAACCACCGATTATGAATATTGGGGGCATTAAGATCTCTTACGATCTTCTGTCAATCACGGAAAGGGGTCAAGAATTTATTAATAGTCTTTCCTTAGAAGAAATGGGGTATTAATTCTTGGGTTCTGCGTCATACTGTCGATCGCTCCGCTTCCTCGTTCGCCTGCAGGCTCGCCACATAATACGGGTTAAAAGGAAAATTCTTGCAGAATTTTCTCAAATTTTATCCGCTACGCACTGTTCCGCAAATTTTGACAAAGAGGAGGGGACTATGATTTAGCTTTGAACCTCTCTACAACAAAACTCAAAAAAAGAAAAAAATTAACGTTTCATCGCCTTATCTATGTATTTCTTGACTTCTTCCTCTGTGAGCTTTCTGAACTTCTTGTCCTTCACTATCGCCATCTCGATGTTTGACTTGTCAAGTTCTTCCACAGATGCCTTCATGGCTTTTAAGGACAAAATGCAAGCCTCATCCAAGGTCATATCATCCTTGTACTCAGACTCAAAGATGTTCATCACCGCATCCTTTCCTGCGCCAATGGAAGTGGCTTTGCACTCCCAGTAGGCTCCACTTGGATTTGTGACAAAGAGTTCTGACTTCTCGTTCATTCCAGCTATTATGAGGGATGCTCCAAAGGGTCTCAAACCTCCATACTGAGTGTGCATCTGCATCAGATCTCCAATCTTCTTGCAGAGTGTGTTGGCAGAGATGTCCTCAGCATAGGTGAGTTTGTGAATCTGAGCTTCTAAGCGAGCCTTATCCACCAGGACTCTCGCATCTGCAATCATTCCCGATGTTGCAGTTCCTATATGTTTATCAACTTGAAAGATTTTCTCAAAGGAGGATGGTTCCACTAATTTTGAGGGAATCTTCTTATCTACTGCAAGCACCACACCATCTTTTGAGCGAACTCCAAGGGCTGTTGCTCCACGCCTCACTGCCTCTTCAGCGTAGTTTACCTGAAAGAGAGAGCCATCGGGAGAGAAGACTGTAATCGCCATGTCGTACCCAATGCCTCTTGGTCTAAAAGACATCACATCACCTCCTTTATCTCTTTCTCACTCAGTTCTCTGTACCCTTTCTCGTCCACCACAGCCACGGCTATTCCATCTCCAGTTGCAAGATCCCTTTTTTCTGCAGCGTTTATGCAGCGTACTGCAAGCCTTATTCCATCATCGAGCTCCATATCCTCTTTGAAGGAATCCTCCAAAACCCCATAGGCTACTTGAGAGCCTGAGCCTGTGGAGATGAAGTTATCTTCAGAAACCCCTCCTATTGGGTCTATGGAGAATGCAGATGGCTTTTCATCGTATCCACCCACCACCAACCATGCAATGTATGGGAACATTCTCCTTCCATAGAGAATTCTTGAGGTGAGGTTTGCTATTGACTTGGTACTCATCCTCTTGGCATGTTTCATGGAGTAGAGCGAAACCTCAGCCTTTAAAAGAGAGATTAAAGCCTGAATATCCCCCACAGCTCCTGCTGCTGTGGCGCCAATATGGTCATCTATTTTGTGAATTTTCTTTGCTTTCTTGTGAACTATCAGATAACCTGCAGAAGCTCTCCTGTCACTCGCCAAAACTACAGCGTCTTTTGTAATCAAAGCCACCGTTGTGGTTCCTTTCTTTACACTCTCAAAATCCATCATATCACCAACTTAACTTAAAGTTAACTTAACTTAGTCTTAGTTTATCCTTTATAAAGCTTTCGGTAAAAATTTCTGAACGAACTATTTTAAGGGAAAACTTTATAAACATTGCGTTTCACTTCCTCCATGCAAGGTGGTTACCGCCAATTCAGATGAGCAGGGAAGAAATTTCACTAATTCTTTTGAGGTGTTTTGATGCTTTCTAATCAGGAGAAGATAATTCTCAAAACTTTAAAGAAGGGTATCCATGATGTTTCAAAGATTTCACAGGAAACAGGCCTTAAAGGGGTAGCTGTGATGAGATTTGCTCTTCACTTAGAGGAAAAGAACCTGGCACACGTTGTGGAAGAGAGAGAAAAGAAGGTGGAGCTGACCGAAGAGGGCAGACGACTTTCCAGGAGACTTCCAGAGAGAGAAATTTTAAAGAAAATTGGTGAGAAAAAAGACTTATCAGAGATAGAACATGAGAAAAAAAACATAGCAATAGCGTGGCTCAAAAAGAGGGGATGGATCGAATTTTCCAAAGTGGGTGGAAAAACCTTCGTTTTCATAACTCCTAAAGGTAAAAAAGAGGGGAGTATGAAAGCACCAGACGAAGAGATTCTTGAAAAACTTACCGATGGTCCCTTAAATATTGATGAGATTCCACAAGATGTTCTTAAGATGTTAAAGAAGAGAAGAGCCATCACCTTAAAGGATCGTGTGAAAAGAAGGCTCGTTTTGACAGAGGAGGGAGAAAAACTCAGATCAGAGGAGCTTCAACTCTTAGAGGAAATCTCAGAGCTCACACCCCAGATTCTAAGAAGTGGTAGATGGAGAGAAGGGAAGTTCAAGAGCTTTGACATTCAAGCTCCTTGTAGGAGAATTTATCCAGGAAAAAGACATTTTATAAACCAGGCGATAGACTATGTCAGAGGGATATGGTTAGAGCTTGGCTTTAGGGAGATGACTGGTCCCATAGTCTCTTCATCCTTCTGGAATTTCGATGCCCTCTTTCAGCCTCAGGACCATCCAGCAAGAGATATGCAGGACACCTTCTTTGTGAAAAATCCTAAAAGTGGGGATTTGCCTAAAAAAGAGCTGGTTAAAAGAGTAAGAGAGACTCATGAGAGGGGATGGAAACTTAAATCCACAGGCTGGGGTTATGAATGGGATATAGTCAAGGCTCAAGAACTAGTGCTTCGAACTCACACCACTGTGCTCTCTGCAAAGACTCTTTCAATACTCAAAAAAGAAGAACTTCCTCAGAAGTTCTTCTCTGTTGGAAAGTGCTTTAGAAATGAGGAACTTACATGGAAGAATGCGGCAGAGTTCTACCAGACAGATGGAATAGTTGTATCTGAAGATGTGAACTTCAGGCATCTTCTAGGATACCTCAAAAGATTCCTCGAAAAGATGGGGTTTAAAAAGATAAGATTCCGACCTGCCTACTTTCCATACACAGAGCCCTCGGTGGAAGCAGAGGTTTATCATCCTGAGAAAAAGGTTTGGGTGGAGCTCATAGGAGCTGGAATCTTTAGACCTGAGGTTGTGGTTCCTCTTCTTGGACACGACGTTCCAGTTCTAGCGTGGGGACCTGGCTTTGAGAGGATAATCATGGACTACTTTGAAATAAAAGACATAAGGGACCTTTACAAAAATGACCTTGAGCAACTCAAGAATCTCAAGATCTGGAGGTGGTAGGATGCCAGTCATAACCTTTTCAAAGAAAGACCTTTTGAATCTAATGGGTGAAGAGATAGAAGCAGAAGAGCTCAAGTACAGTATTTCCATGATAGGCACTGACCTTGATGAGTTTTCAGAGGAAATTACGGTGGAGATATTTCCAGATAGACCAGACATGCTCTCGGTGGAGGGGTTGGCGAGAGCCTTAGAGGGGTTTTTAGGAATAAAAACTGGATTAGAGAAGTTTGAAGTTCATGAGGATGAAAGATTCGTTGCTCAGATAGAAGAGAAAGTGAAAAAGGTAAGACCAGCTGTGGTTTGTGCGGTGGTTAAAGATGTTGAGCTCTCGGATGAGGCTGTAAAGTCTCTGATGCAGATTCAGGAGAAGCTTCACATAACCCATGGAAGGGATAGAAGAAGGGTTTCCATAGGAATCCATGATTTAGATAAGATAACCTTCCCAGTAATCTACACCACAAAATCTCCAGAATTCAGCTTCATACCGTTGGAGAGCTTTCATGAAATGAGTATGAGAGAGATTCTTTCAAAACACAAGAAGGGAAAGGAGTATGCTCATCTTTTGGAAGGCTTTTCAGAGTATCCTGTTTGGATAGACTCTCAAGGGAGGGTGCTGTCTATGCCCCCTATAATAAACTCAGAGGATACCAAGGTAGAAGAGAAGACCAAACACCTCTTTTTGGATGTCACGGGACTGCATGAAAAATCTGTGGAACAGGCTCTTAACATATTGGTAGCAGGACTACACAAGAGAGGAGGAAGGATATTTAAAACCAAGGTTTTCAAGTATTCAAAGGAGATGTACTATCCAAGACTTGCTCCTTTAGGGATGAGCCTTGACCTCCACTACACTAACAAGCTCTTGGGACTGAGTTTGAGTAGAAAAGAGGTGAAAAAACTTTTAGAAAAAATGAGATTTGGAATAGATGAGAACCTCAATGTTAAAATCCCAGCCTACAGAGCAGACATTCTACATCCCATTGACCTTGTAGAGGATGTGGGAATAGCCTTTGGGTTTGACAACTTCTTAGAGGAGATTCCTGAGATTTCAACTATTGGGGAGGAGAGTCCAAAAGCCATATTCGAGAGAAAAATAGCAAGCCTCATGGTAGGATTTGGACTCTTGGAGGTAAAGAACTACATCCTATCAAACAAAAAGGTGCTCTTTGAGAGGATGAACCTTGCAGAAGATAAAGTGATAGAAACGAGAAATGCCCTAACATCAGAGTATGATACCCTTCGGAGTTGGTTACTGCCCATGCTCTTAAAGGTCTACTCACAAAACAAGCACAATACCTATCCTCAAAACATCTTTGAGCTTGGGGAAGTTGTAATACCTGATGAGCACAAAGAAGAGAAAACGAGGGAAGAGATACACCTTGCATGTGGAATCTCTCACCCGAGGGCAACCTTTACAGAAGCAAAGGAGATTCTCTCATCCTTTTTTTTAAATCTTGGAGAGGAATTTGAGCTTTTAGAAGATGAGCATCCAAGCTTCATTTATGGAAGATGTGGGGCTGTCTTGTACAAAGGCAAAAAAATAGGAATTATTGGAGAGATTCACCCCCAAGTGCTTTTTAACTGGGAACTTTCAAACCCTGTGAGTGCCTTTGAAATAGACCTTGAAGATTTGATATAGCTATGAGACCTTGGTACCACAGAACCTGCAGAAGAGTGCTCCTTCTTCCAAGTCTTTGCCACAATTGGAGCAGGTGCTTGGGGGTTGAATTGCTCTTTTCAATTCTTCGTACTCCTCTTTGGTGATCTCTCCCTTTTTAAGCTGAAGGTTTAGATTTTTCAAAGCCTCGGAAATCTCATCAATCTCAAGTTCCTCTTCTATACTCTGCCCCTCAGTCAAGCCCAACCTTTGAGAAACGATTCTTCTGGCACTGTGAGATGCAAGTTTTGAAACATCTCCTCTTATCTCCTCCTCCACTTCCTTTAAAACTTCTTGTGCCACCTTATCCTCTAAGAGTTTAACAAAACCTGGAACTTCTATCTCTATGGAAAATTTCTCGATGTCAGCCATGTTTTGAGTTGGAAAAGAGAGATAAAAGGTTTTTGGTGCAAATCTTTTATATAGTATAGTTTTATCGTTTACATAGGTTTCGATCATTTGGTTCTTGTGTAAATTCGAATGCTTTATATGCAAGATTGGAATTCTTTGAATGGAAGAATTTATTGAGAAAACTAATATTCAGAAAGAAAAAAATAGATCTATTTTTTCTTGAATTGCATACCCAAACTAATAATTGCCACGATTATTGCAATGAATGATAAATATGTTTCTCTTTCCCAAGGTTTTCTTACATTAGTTTTTATCCTAATGATTTTATGTCCTTCAATCACATCAACATCCTCTTTTGTTGCAACTGGATCATCTGAATGGAAGTAGATTTCTATATTGTAAGTTCCTATGGGTAATATTGTTTCAAATGAGCCAAGTTCATCTGTTGAACCTCCATATTGTCTGAGTCTTTTCCATTCTTGATCATATATAGCTACATTTGCTTTATTAATCGGAGTGTAATTGTCTGAATAGTAAACTATTACCTCCAGTATCCCCTTTTTTTCTTCTGAAATAGCAAAATTCATTAAGATGGAAATGAAAAGAAGAGTCAATAAAATATGTCCTATGATTCTTCTCATAAAAATTATTAATAGTTGCACTTATAGAGTTTTCGATTTAATTCTCAATAGTTTGGAAAATAGGTTTTGGGTTCTAAGTTATAATATAAAGGCAATAAAAAGTTCTGATTAGAAAAATAATTCTAAGAAACTTTTATCTATCAGTTGATGTTTTACTTATTGGGATTTGTATATCCCGAAGAACAAAAGTTAAACCTATAATGAATTCAATAATTATGGGAATATGCCATTTGTCAATTTCTTTCAATAAAGTTTGAAGAGCAAGAAGGTAAAGAGTGAAAAGGGAAATTGATATAAATATAAAATTCATAATTATATTCCCAATTTTGAAAGGTTGAGATTTTCTCAAGTATTCAAAAAAAAGAATTACTATAATAAATAAAAATGAGATAATATAAGGATATTTAGTTTCTTCATCTATATAACCATACACAATCTCATTCTTAATGTTTTTTACCCAAATTCTATTCAATTCCTTCCAATTTTGTTTGTTCATTGTATTATATGAAAGAATTACAAATCCCTCAAAATTCCTTTCACTTATATCTAATATACTGCTCTTGATAAATGTTAAAGAATTTTTAAGGCTTTCCTTTGGATTTTTCTCATATTTAGGAACAACTTGAAACATGATGTTATATTGAGATTGGGGGGCGGAAATATAAGCCATTTGCTTTTTAATATATTCCTTATATTGGTCATTTGTTTTGCTTCCTGCAGAATAAGTTCCGATAATAATCTGACTGACATAATTATCAACATGAAAGAAACTATTAAGATCCCAGCACCAGGGTTCACAATCATTTTCTGGCATAGTTCCTCCATTAATAATAATCATCTTATTATCTCCCATTTGTTCCTTTATCCTTTTCAAAATTTGCTCTGAAAAGGAATAGACTTTTTTGTTCGGGATTGGATAGAAACTTAAATAAACTCCATCAAACTTTTCTTTTATATCTGTTGATAAAACTAAATTCAGGGTATTTTCAACAAATTTTTTTTGAAATTCTTTATCTTCAATATCTATATTTCCTTGTACATTTCTATCATAAATAGTTGCTCCAACAATTCCAATAATCACTACAAAATCATGATTTCTCTTTTTTTTGTGATATTGAATGACTTCTAATTTCTTCTTAATTTTCTCTATTGAGGTTTCCATTGAGTCTGATCTATAATACAAGATAATTTCCCCTTTATCAGTTATTTCTCCAACTTCAATATACAGATATTTGATATTAAAATCTGCGAATACATTCAAATTCTCTTCATTTATATTTTCTATATTCAATATAATACCTTTGGAGAAATTTTTTTCAAAATTTCTATTTAATAGCTTCTCGAAACTCAATTCTATAAGAATTAGCCCAACAATAAGAAATACAATTATAAATATAACAATCCGAGGGTGTTTAAAAATTCACCCCAATGCCTAATTTTATGAATAACCCATAAGCTT
>JBHIDS010000072.1:0-10765 GCA_046760205.1 Candidatus Methanofastidiosia archaeon | reverse complement strand
TCCCCTCGTTCCAGCAATGGCATCTATCTCGTCAAAGAAGATGATGCAGGGCGCAACTGTTCTTGCCCTCTTGAATACCTTTCTTATTCCTTTCTCAGATTCTCCAACCCACTTTGAGATCAACTCAGGACCTCGAACTGCGATGAAGTTTGCCTCACTCTCTGTGGCAACTGCCTTTGCGAGCAAGGTCTTTCCACATCCTGGTGGACCATAAAGCAGAATTCCCTTGGGAGGTTGGATTCCAACTCTCTTGAAAGCCTCTGGGTATTTTATGGGCCACTCCACAACCTCTCTGAGTTCCTTCTTCACTTGGTGGAGACCTCCAATATCCTTCCACTTCACGTTTGGAACTTCTATCAGAGCCTCCCTCATTCCTGAAGGTTCTATCTCATGAAGGGCATCTATGAAGTCAGATTGTCTAACGACCAGTTTTTCAAGAATCTCCGAAGTTATTTCCACATCTTTTCCCTTAATATCTGGGAGCTCTCTTCTCAGAGTCTTCATGGCAGCCTCTTTGCATAGCATCTCCAAATCTGCTCCCACGTACCCATGAGTCTGTGAAGCTAGGAAATCAAGATCCACATCCTCAAAGAGAGGCATTCCTCTGGTGTGAATCTGGAGAATCTCTTTTCTTGCATCGATGTCTGGAACTCCTATTTCTATTTCCCTATCAAATCTTCCAGGTCTTCTGAGAGCCTCATCTATGGAGTTTGGGATGTTGGTGGCTGCAATCACCACTGTATCACGAGACTTTAGCCCATCCATCAACGTTAAGAGCTGTGAAACCACTCTTCTCTCCACCTCTCCAGTTACGTTTTCTCGCTTTGGGGCAATGGCATCTATCTCATCTATGAAGATAAGAGAGGGCTTCTTCTTCTCAGCCTCCTCAAAGATCTTTCTCAGGTTCTCCTCACTTTGTCCATAGTACTTGGACATTATCTCAGGACCATTTATCACCAAAAAGGTGGCATTGATTTCGTTGGCAAGGGCTTTTGCAAGCAAGGTCTTTCCACATCCTGGAGGACCGTAGAGAAGAACTCCTTTTGGAGGAGCGATGCCAAGCTTTTCAAATACCTCAGGATGCTTCATTGGAAGCTCTATCATCTCTCTTACCTTTTGAATCTCGTCTCGCAGTCCTCCAATGTCCTCATAGGTAATCTCAGGTACTGAAGTGAAATCTGAGAGCTTTTGAGGTTTTTCTGAAACCATTATTTCGGTTCTCTCGGTAACTGTAACGAAACCCTTGGGATTGGTTTTGGTAACTATGAAGGGGATCACAGTGTTAAAGATCTCTAAAAGCACGATGTTGTTTTTAGAGAGAGGCTTTGATAAAAGCTTTTGCCTGAAGTAGCTTGGCAGGTCTCCAGAGAACTGATACTTGTCCTCTGCCGGGGCAAGCACGATAGAAAGCGCATCCTGAGTCTGAATCTTTAAAACCTTAACCCGATCCCCGAGGGAAACTCCAGCACTCATTCTTAAAATTGGATCCATTCTAATTATCCTTTTTCCCTCATCCTCAAACCTTCCTCTCCATACTATTGCTGGAATCGATCTTGCTCCCTTTATCTCGATGGTGTCTCCAGCCTCCAATCCCATAGCTTCCATCAAAGATGAGCATAATCTTGCAACATGTCTTCCAACGTCTATCTTCTCTGTATCTGCCACATTCAAAATGACTTCATCCATTCATATCACCTCTATAAAGTTAAAAAAAGAAATAAAAAAATCAATCTATCTTAAGCTTTCGAGAGATGGAAATCTCTGTCTTGGGAACCATTATCTCCAAGACCCCATGTTTGTAGGTTGCCTTCGCCTTGTTTGGGTCTACTGTGGAAGGTAGGGGAATGGTTCTGTAGAATCCTTGGTACATCCTTGAGTAGGCGTATCCTTCCTTCTCTTCCCTTCTCTTCTCACTCTTCTTTTCAGCTTTGATCTTGATGTAGTCACTCGTAAGGTCCACGGAAATGTCCTCCTTGTCCATTCCTGGAAGCTCTGCTGTGATTATCACTTCCTTGTCAGTTTCCTGTACATCTGCAAAGGCTTCTCGAAGCATTGGTCTTATCTCTCCGCGCTCTCCACTTGTGAGAAGATGTCTTCTAAATCTGGGTCTTCTAAAGAATCCCTCAAACATTCTGTCCATCTCTTCTTGCATTCTTCTCATCTCATCGAAGATGTCCCATACCATCTCAATCACCTCTTTTTATATCGATTTAGATTAACTTCACTTTAAGTTAAGTTAACTTTAGGTATATAAAGTTTTCGGTTGCTATTGAGATAGTAAGTTTAAAATTAAAACAAGATGGATGTTTGAGTGAAAGAGATCGTTATGACCTCTCTGTCACCTGCGCTTTTCAACACCAGGTTACGTAGTTGGAGATTGCATATCCTGCCCTTGCATGGGCTGTACACCCGTAAGTCAATCTTGGAAAGGTTCTCTGTGCCACCCCAGTGCCATCTGTATATGCAGACCCTCTGTAAACTGCGTTAATATAAAAGTCCACCCTCACTCCAGAGTAAGCTGGACCAAGTACCGCCGTGAGGGTTACTTCATCGTCTGAAAGATCTGGAGTTCCCTTGTCATCTATGACGTAGGAGAGACTCAGAACAACCCCAGTGCATGGATAGTACCTGCATGGATAGTAATAATAGGGATAACATGTATCACAGCCATAGTAATAGTAGTATCCCTTGGTTTTTTGAGCAGCGAGCTCACTCTCAAGTTCTGATATCTCGCTCTCTAACTCCGAAACCTTTTCCTTGTAGCTTTCCAGAATGGTTTGCAGGGATAAAACCTTCTTGTCACTGGATGTCATCTGACTCTCAAGGGATGAGATCTCTGAGAGATAAGTAGATTTTTCAGTCTCTAGAGCCTGAATCCTGGAGTCCATGGAGTTGAGCTCAGAAATCATGGCTTGTTCGTTGGCAATACTCTGGTTGAGCAACGTATTGTATTTTTGGAACCAGCTTTCAGTTTCTGCCTGTGCTGAAGAATATCTCTGGATGAAAAAGAAATTTCCCAACGCTGAAAACATCAGAAGAAGCACTAAGAAGACAAAGAGCATATCAGCCCCTCTCTTTGGAGAGGAACGCTTAAAGTTTCCATTTCTCTCGTACTTTTTTGCAATCTTTTCCCACTCATGGGCGATGGTTTCCCAATCTTCATCTGCCATAAACGCCACCTTAATTTTCTTGTAAGATAAGATATATAAATGTTTCGATTGCAATAGTTTCTTTGTTGAGGTATTTTTGTACAAAGCAAGGCACTATTTAGATGAAACTGTGATTCAAAGTTCTCAAGCGTTGCCTAATGTTTTGAAGATAAATTTCAGTTCTTGAATTTAAATTAAATTAAAAATTATCTTTTTATTCGAAAACTATTCAAGATTATAGAGTATTATCCAGAAAACAACCCAAGTCATAAGGGCAGAGAAGAAGCCAGAAGTGAGGATCTTTCTAACTCCTCCAAACTTCTCAACATCTATGCCAAAGAATGGAACGAGATAGGAGGTTAGATACACACCAAGAAGAAAGAGTAGATAGACGACTTGCCTTGGAATACCCAACTTTGTTATCACTCCAGATGCTATTCCTAAGGCAATCCCACAAACTGCATATATCAATCCGACTTTGTTCTTGTCGTCCATATCTTTTTTTGGAGAAAGGCTTTAAAAGCTTTTTCCTAAATATATTTATGATATCTATGACACCTATGACACCTATGTTCTCAAGCTTTGATGTTTACGAAATGATACGAGAACTTAAGGGGGATAAGGGCATAGTTGGAATGAGGGTAAAAACCATCTACGAGATTCCGAAAGCGCAGGAGGTGAGATTCAAGCTCTTTGGGAGAGGAAGAAGAGATCTCGTCATATCCAAGAATTGTTTCTATCTCACAAGGTATCCAAAGAAAGCTCCAATGAAAGCCACGAGCTTTGCCATGTTTTTGAGAAAGCGCCTTAAAGGATTGAGGATTCTAGGTTTGGACCAGATAAACTTTGATAGGTTGTTTCAGATAGAGTTTGGGTTTGAAGAGAAAGAGTACATCTTGATTTCAGAGCTCTTTGGAAAGGGAAACCTTATTTTGTGTGATTCTGCTTCAGAGATTCTTTGCGTTCTTAAGAGAGAGGTTTGGAAGGACAGAGAGCTTCTGCCTCACAAAAAGTACCTCCCCCCACCCACCAAACTCTCTCCTTTCATCTCATTTGAAGAGTTTCAAAGGCATGGGATAGAAAGGGAGAAAGACTTAGCCAATAAGTTCAATCTTGGGGGTATCTATGCAAGAGAGATCTTTTTGAGGGCAGAAAGTAACGATCCCAAGGCTTTGTACAAAGCCATGCACTCCTTTGAAAAGAAACCAAACATAGCAGGCGAGAGAGTTCTACCATACGAGCTTATTATTTTCAAGAATGAGAAAAAGGAGTACTTTGAGAGTTTTACAGAAGCTGTAGACGAATTCTATGGAAGAAGGAAAGGACTGGAATTTCTAGAAACTCAGAGAGAAGCTCTCTCCAAGAGAGAGAGAATCCTTGAGAGTCAAAAGAGGATGATAGAGGAATTTCAAAAGAAAAGAAAAGAGTACAAAAGAAAGGCAGAACTCCTCTATGAAAATTACACTTTGGCAGAAACCCTTCTAAATAACTTGAAAGAGGAGAGAAAAAGGCATGATTGGAAAGAGGTTTTAGAAAAGGTTGAGGAAAATCAGAGGATAAGAAAATTGGATTACAAGAACAAGATTCTGGTTCTCGATCTAGGTGAGGAGGTCAAGCTTGATTTCACTTGGGATGTGAACAAAAATGCTCAGAGGTACTTTGAGCTTTCAAAAAAGATGGAGAGAAAGCTAAAAGGAGCATTGAAAGCCATTGCAGAAACTGAAAAGAAAATGGAACTTGAGGTTGAGAGAAGGAAAACTCCAAAGCTTAAAGAGATAAGAAGGAGAGAGTGGTATGAGAGATTTCGCTGGTTCTACTCTTCTGAGGGTTTCTTAGTTTTAGGGGGGAGAGATGCAAATGGAAATGAGATTTTGGTGAAGAGGTACATGGAAGAAAAAGACCTATATCTTCATGCAGATTTAGTTGGTGCTCCTCACGTAGTCATAAAGAACGGGAGAAATGCAGGAGAAAAAACCCTTTATGAAGCTGGAATATTTGCAGTCTCCTTCTCCTCTGGGTGGGGAGAGTTTGGAGCCTTGGATGCCTTTTGGGTTTATCCAGAGCAAGTCTCAAAAACCCCTCCCTCTGGGGAGTATCTCAAAAAAGGAGCTTTTCAAATCTCTGGGAAGAAGAACTTTTTAAAAAATCTCGAGCTCAAGGTTGGAGTTGGAATTTATGATGATAAGGTGATGTGTGGACCCCTAGATTCTGTGAAAAAAAACTGTAAGAATTTTGTTACGATTATTCCTGGGGAGGAGAGAAAAGAGAGGCTTGCAAAGTACATCTCAAAGCTTTTAGATTTTCATGATATAGATGAGATAGTTAGGGCTTTGCCTTCAGGAAAGGGAAAAATCTCGAAATAGTATGTTCACAAACTGAATTATCATGGACATAAACTATATATAGTTGTTCACACAGAGAGAATGCGGGCATCCCAAAGGTTTCCATGCTCCATCTTTCCTCCTAAAACGTCCCCCCCAAAAGGGGGGACCAAGAACAAATCAAGGCGTCAATCTCTTTCTATCTCTTGGAAATAGAATACACTCTCTTATGTTCTTCAGATTGAGTAACTCCATCAAGAATCTCTCTATCCCAAAGCCAAAGCCTCCATGGGGAGGTATTCCATACTTGAATATCTCAAGATAAGAGGAGAAATCCTTGGGATTTAGTCCAAAGGTTTTGATTCTCTCAACTAAAAGGGCATGATCATGGATTCTCTGTCCGCCGGAGGTGAGCTCAACGCCTTTGCAGTCAAGATCGAAAGATCTGCAGTAGGTGTACTCCAAGGGATTGAGTTCAGCCTCTCTCTCATCCTTAGGCTCAGGCATTAAGTAGAAAACCTTTTTTGAGTACCATCTTTTAATGAAGTAGTATTCATTTCCTCCCTCTGCCATTATCTCACCCAAAATTTTCTCACCCTCTCTTCCTAGATCCTCTCCCCACTCTATCTCGCGTCCTTCCTCAGAGATTAACTCCAAAGCCTCATCATAAGTTATTCTTTTAAAAGGAACTTGAGGGACCTTTATAGAAGTATTCAATTTTTCAAGCTCCTCTGAACATCTCTCGCGTAGGCTCTCTGTTACGTAATTCACAAGCCCTTCCAAAATGTGCATCACATCCTCCTCTGAGTCTATGAAAGACATCTCAAGATCTATGGCTGTGGACTCGTTTATGTGTCTTGAGGTATTGTGTTCCTCTGCCCTGAAGTACTTTGCAATCTCATAGACCTTATCAAAGCCTGCAGCCATCATCATCTGCTTGTAGAGCTGAGGAGACTGGGAAAGAAAAGCTTTCCTCTCAAAGTACTGGATTGGAAATAGCTCTGTTCCTCCCTCAGAGGCAGAGGATATTATGTTTGGAGTGTGGATTTCAAGAAACCCCATCTTCCTCAAAAACTCATGGACAGAAGAAAGCAACTCTGAGCGGATCTTAAATATAGCCTGAGCCTCTGGTCTTCGCAAATCTAAAAACCTGTTGTCCAATCTGGTATCGAAGTCTGCCTTCACCTTCTCAGAAGGATCCATGGGGAGGGGGGAAGATGCTTCAGAGATTATCTCAATCTCATCTGGGATCAACTCAACTCCTAAGTGAGCTTTTTCAGCTTTTCTCAAAACTCCAGAAACACCGAGAACATACTCTCTACCTATCCTCTCAAATTTATCGAAAACATTCTGAGATACCTTTGACTTGGGAGCTGTTATTTGAACCACACCCTTTCTGTCTCTCAGTAAGAGAAACTTTATTCCACCCAAATCTCTAATCTCAGAGACCCAGCCGCATAGGTAAACCTTTTCATTCACCATTTTTTCAAGCTCATCAGTGTACCTTCTCATCATCTTAGGCATCTTTAAGGTATCAAATAAAAGGTTTTAGGTTGCTTCAGTTAGAATGTATGAAAAGCTTTTATACCAAAAGTTTTAGGATTCTTATGGGCTTTGAATCGAAAGAATTCTATGTGAGAAAGGCAATCTCACATCTAAGACAATGTAAAATTCAGATAGCAGGTTTTTGGATTGATGGAGGAAGCGGGTATGGAGCTTACTCTTTTGCCCTCTCTCATCTGGGAGCATCTTTTGTGATTGCCATTGACCGAGATAGTCATAGGCTGTCTCACATTACAAAGAGTGAGAAAATCTCCATTTTTGCCTGTCAGGGTGATTGTCGTCTTCTTCCCATAAAAGACGGTTGTGTTGATGGATTTCTCTTGGTCAACGTTTTGCACTACTATTCAAACCCTATTGATTTTTGCATCGAAGCAAGCCGTGTTTTGAGAAGTGGGGGGCATCTGATTGTGGTGGAGTATGAACAACATTTTTCAGTACCCTGGAATCCCTTTCCCCTCGATATATCGGATGTTGAATATCTCTTTTTAAAATCCGGCTTTGAAATTAAAAGAACTCTTTTGGTTGATATCGATTATCGCCCAAAGCACTTGGTGGTGGGAGAGTTGAAAGAAGAATAGGTGAGCTGTATGTCGAAAGGTTTGATATTTTTACTGACGATCCTCCTCCTCTTCCAGATGGGAGGATTGGACACAATAAGGAATCAGAAAAAGGTTTCATATAAACCCTGCATTCCAATCCTCATATACCATGAGTTTGGGAATTCTGAGAATCCATACTTCGTAGATGAAGAAGTTTTCATTGAAGAGATGGAGTATCTCAAAGAAAGGGGATTTAAAACCTTCACTTTAAAGGAGGTTTCAATCTATGTAGAAACTAAAACATTATTTCCAGAGAGAGCCATAGTTTTGAGCTTTGACGATGGATACTCCTCAGCCTACAGCTTTGTCTATCCAATTCTGAAAAACAAGGAAATGGTGGGAAGCTTTTCCATCGTGACGAACTACATTCAACAAGAGGGCTATCTCACAGAGGAAGAAATAGGAGAGATGTATGCCAAGGGAATGGAAATTGTAAACCATTCTGCCACCCATAGAAGATTCTCTGAAATCTCTTCATATGAACTCAAAGAGGAGTTGGGGAGAAGTTTTGGAGTGTTAAAATCCATGGGAATTTACACCAAAATTGTGATTACTCCTCATGGAGAGAATATCGAGATAGAAGATTACGTAGTGAGAGGTTTTAATGCTTATAATTCAATGAACTGTCTGGGGCAGGATGGAGTTCTAAAAGGTTATCCCTTGTTTCGAGGGCACAGCTTTGAGGAGTTCTTGAGGGCTATTGGGGAGGGAAAGAGGAAACTTATGAAAAGCCATCCCTCCATACCGCATTAGATGGAGGAGAATGTTTGTTGGAGGAGGGTGGGATAGAATCTTATGGTCGAGATGGTTGAGAGAGATGACTTGAATGGAGGGGATTGTCAATTTGTTAATGTGAGGAATTATTCAATGAAGTAAATAAACCAAAAAAGTTATATATGAATTACCAAGTAAAAATCATGATGTCCAAAAAATCAATAGCTTTGGTTCTAATCACAATAATTTTGATTTCTGGATGTATCTCTCAAACGAACGTTGTTGAGGAGGAAAATGAAGAAACCAAACAGCCTCAAGAAAAAGAAACTGAAACTCAAGAGGTTGAAAAAGAGGAAGAACAAGAGGAAATCACAGTAGAAGTTCCAGAAACTCCAACAACAAAGGAATACAACCAAATCATGAATGATCTTGAAAAAAACTTCCCAGAATTGGTCACTGAGTTAAAAGAGCTTCCTGAAATAAAAGATGGAATTTCTAAAAGTGATTTGGAAGCTTTGAATGACATATACTTTTTATGGAAGAATGCTACAAATCCAGAAGTGAAGGAAGCTTTTGATTTGATGATTAAGGGAGGGAATCCTTATAGAGAACAAAATTTGGAGATTGAAAAAAATCAAGAAGCCATTAAGAACATAAAGATAGACGGAAAGAAGGGAGATTGGAATGAATTAAAACCGCTTTGTACCGATGTTAAAGGTGATACTAAAGAGGATGTTGATGGAACTGACATCAAAGCCATATATGGTGTTATAGACAAAAAAAAATCTCATCATTGCCTTTGATATTTATGGAAAACCAAATCCAAGAGCAGGTTATATATTTCCCATAGATACAAATGGTGATGGAGATTGGGATTATTCTGTCGGTTTTAATAAATCTTCTATCTGGTTCTATGATCTTAGAAAAGTTCCCAATGGAACATGGCCTCAACAATCACAACGTCTTTCTGAAGCTAAAGTTGGATTTGATGAGATTGCAGAGATAAAAATTCCTTTATACAAAATAGGTAGCCCAGAAAAAATTACAATATATCCATGGATTGTTGTATATACGCCTCAAGTCTATACAAATGATATGACTTCTTCTTGCTTATTAAGCAGTGAGTTTCTATTACCAAATTGGAATACAGAACTTGAGGCTTTGTTTGAGTTAGCAATGGACAATGAATTTCAGCAAAATGATACAACTGCTTTGGCCATTGCAATGGTGGATGGATTCTTTAGAACTATAGGAGATAAAGGAGTGAAAAGGAAAGTAAGAATAGATGATAACAAAATGCTTAACTTGGCAAGAGAGATAAATCAATGGCAGAAAGAAAACGGATTTTATTTGTTGAATGATTTATCTTTGGAAGCAAAGGTAGCTTGGGCATGGAGAGGAAATACAACAATGGCAAGAGGCCCTTTCAATCTTCAAAATTATAAGAGTGGAAAGCTTCCATTGAAAGGATATTTATGGAATACTATTGATCCAGATACTCTTAGAGACATGAAAGTTGTAGCAGAAGAGAAGAGATGGGTTAAAAGGGATGTGAAAGATGTAATTTATAAAATAGAAGATTATTTTTTCTTTAGTGGAATGAAAAAGAACTGGTTTTATCAAACATGTCCTGAGATTATAAAAGATATCGAAGATGTTGATGTTGCTTGTGGTCAAGTTTTAAATGTCGATTATCAATTTTATAAGAGATTTATGAATCTCCAAGAGAAGATGAGGTTAAGTTAAGAGCAATTATTGGAATGATATCTGATTTAAATATTGTAATTCCTGAAGAAAATCAAAGGGTCCTGCAATTGTCAGATGAAGGAATTAATCTTGCCAAAAAGATTGATAAAGTTGATCTTGAAAAGTATATTGTTATCCTCAAAAATGAAGCAAAACTATTCTTACTTATTAGGATGATGAAAGAAATTTTACTCGGACTCAGAATTCAAAATCTTCAAGAAGAGCGATTATTCTCCTCTTTTTATAATAGAGAATTATTAGAATTGAATAACCTTCGTAACATAATTATTAGGGAAATGAATGATGCCTTAAAAGAATTACTTAATGGTAATCATGTGTATTACTACATTGCAGCTCTATCAATTATCATTGATACAGTATCACTACAACTTCGACAATTTGCAATATTTGATAAAACCATAATTAAAGAAGAAGAACAAGGAAGATCTTCATTAATATCTCAATGTGAATATCTTATAGAAAATTTAAAGGAACAAAATTTGCTCATAATACTTTATAAAAGTTTAGCTGATTATTACTATTGTATCTGCAAAACTAAAAAAGCAATAGAATACATGAATAAGGCTATTGAAATTGCTAGGAAGGACAAGGATATTAGTTTTGTGAAGGCTAATACTCAAATTTTGGAAAAAATGAAAAATAAACCAAATCT
>JBHIDS010000071.1:0-10942 GCA_046760205.1 Candidatus Methanofastidiosia archaeon | reverse complement strand
CCTTCCCAACGAAAACTTTAAATACACATAAATTTCATGGCGCACAAAACAATAACAATTTCTGAAGAGGCTTACAATGCCTTGAAAAGATTGAAAAATGGAAGGGAGTCCTTTACAGATGTAATTCTAAAACTGGCTAAAAAAAGGAAGAAAAACCTTTTAGAGGTAATTGAGAACATTGAATGGAATGAAGATGAAATTTCTGCCCTTGATGAAGTTTTAAAGGAGAGGAAAGGGATTGTAATAAAGAAGGTGGAGTTGTAATTACATCACAGCATGTGAATTGTTTAAAGGGGCTTACAGAACAGAAAAGCATCAAGAAACCTCAAAAAAAGTTAAATCATTGTTGGAATCTTTAGAAATTCTTGATTTTTCCCTGTCAGCTTGCCAAACCTTTGGAAAGTTATCCAATGATTTGAAAATGATAGGAGAGGAAATTGGAGACATGGATACCTTGATAGCAAGCATTGTTTTAACTCATAATGAAATTTTGGTGACAAAAAATATCAAACACTTTGAAAAAATTCCAAATCTTATTGTTGAGATTTGGTAGCCTTTTCAAAAATGGAAGATCTTATGGGATTTTGGTGGAGGAGTATCTTTTTAGAAGAGAGGAGTATAGGGCGATGCTCGATAAGGATGAGGAGATTTAGATTCTTCTCATCTTCTCTTTTCGAGATACCACTCACAAAACTTCTCAATCCCTTCTTCTATCTCAAATTTCGGATTGTAGGAAAGCATTTTTTTTGCCTTTTCGATGTTTGCAAAGGTAACTTTCGGGTCTCCAGGTTGCATCTCTTGGAATTTTATCCCTGCCCTCTTTCCTAGATTTCTCTCGATGAGAGAAACAAGGTATGAGAGCTCAACTGGTTTGGAATTTCCAAGGTTGAAGATCTCGTAGGGAAACCTCTTTTCTAAAGCACTCAAAATTCCAGAAATTATGTCCTCTATATAGGTGTAATCTCTCTTTGAGCTCCCATCTCCATATATCTGAATTCTTCTTCCAGAGTCTATCAACTTTGTGAAATTGTGAATCGCCATCTCAGGTCTCTGGCGAGGTCCATAGACTGTGAAGAATCTCAAAATCGTTGTGGGAATGTCGTAAAGCTGAGAGTAGGTGAAACATAGAAGTTCTGCAGACCTCTTGGAGGCACCGTATGGAGAGATTGGCTTGTCACATGGGTAATTCTCTGAAAAGGGAACTTTTTGCGTGCTCCCATAGACAGATGAAGAGGAGCCAAAAACAAAGTTATCAATCTCATTTTTCTTTAAAATCTCAAGCAAGCTCAGAGTTCCTCCTACGTTGACATCAAAGTATGGATGAGGGATTTTGAGAGATACTCTCACTCCAGCCTTGGCCGCAAGGTGAACAACTTTTTTGATCTCGTAGGTTTTGAAGAGTTTTTTCAACAATTCTTCATCCCTGACATCACCTTTTATTAAAATGAAATCCTTATTATCCAAGTGATTTTGAATGTTTCTTTTTTTTATCTCGGGATCGTAGTATGGATCAAAGTTATCGAGGCAAAGAACTCTCTCACCTCTTTCGAGGAGTCTGTCTATCAGATGAGAACCAAGAAAGCCTGCACCCCCCGTGATGAAAATCATTATCTCTCACCGCCCCGTATTTTCAATTCTCCTTAAAAACCTTCTCTTTCTCCTCTCTTTTCTCTCTCTGAAAAATGGTTGTCTCATGTATCCCCCACACTCAAGGCACTTTATTACAAGCTTTCCCTTCCTAGTTCTCACTCTCGAGTTCTTCTGTGGATGTAAGAACTTGTGGCAATGTTTACAGTACCTTCTCTTAACTTCTTTTGGGATTCTAACTCTGCATCTCATTGAAATTCTTCTAATAAGTTCAACGTATCTGTGAGACCCTTCTGGGTGAATATCAAAATTCATCTCAGCAAGTAAAAACAAATTCTTCATGATTTTCAATGCCTTCACTCTCATCCTCTGCTTTCTCACCTTAAATCTCTTCTTCATAATAGAAAAAAAATCTTCCTCTCACTTATAACTCTATGCAAAGCTTAATAAATTCCAAATCAAAAGACCTTTCATGAAAGAAATTGCAGTGAGAATAAGAGGAATCTATACCACAGCTTTGACCAAATACCTGAAGGATAAAGGCTATAGAATATCAAAACCTTCTGAAAAGATTAGCTTGCGTTTGGATATGGAGAGAGAGGATAGCAGAAGCTTTGATCTAGACATCAGGCATTCTTCAAATAGACAAGGGATCTCTGTTGTAGGGAATGAAGAGAACATATTAAAGCTTGAAGAAGATCTCAAGAGAGATTTCTTGGACATCTTCGTTACTCCCTCAAAACTTCAACTCTATGGAATTTACAAAGCAAAAAACCTAGGGGAGGGAAAGCTGGATCTTGGAGAGGTATCCCTAACCACTGGAATAAGGACTTTAGAGGAATACCTAATGGTTCAGGTCTCAGAGATAGACCTATATCCCACCCTTACCACAGAAATCACCTATCCAAGTGAGTACGTGGTGTTGATTCCAGGAAGTGGGGTAAAGATCAGCAGAAAGATCAGAGGGGAGGATAGAAGAAGGCAACTTCTTGAGTTGGGTGAGAGAATAGAAACCCCAGATGATTTTGGGCTTCTATGGAGAACGAAAGCAGAAAATGTTGAGGATGAAGAACTAGAGACGGAGGCCTTGAAGCTCGTTGAGGAGTACAGAAAACTTCATTGCGAATTTGAAGAGAGGGAAGTGGGGCTCTTAAAGGAGGGAAAGAGCCACATACAAATAACCTTCGGAGGGGAGACGAGGAGAAAGCTTGATTTCATAAGAAACAACGTCTTCAAGACGACGAGAAATCACCACAAACTCAAGTCCTACGGAAAAGACCTTTCACTCTGTGTCGATGTTTACGAGAGATTGATGGCTAAAAACCAACTTGAGTACGATCTCGAAACTCTGATAAGAGAGATCAGGGGACCTAAAAGAGGGAACCTCCTGCAAATAGAGCACTTGAAGCTCGATGGAAGAAGATTCATTCTTGGAAAGGGGAAGATTACAAAGATCTATGATTCAGAGTTTGAGATTTCAAGAAGGGTCTACAGTGAGGGAGTTTACGATGGACTGAATGCTGTAAAAGAGGTTGGCGATAAGATTTTAACCAAGTTCAGGGATGGAGCTTGGTACTACTCAAACACCTATCTCTCAAAGAGTGGAATGCTCAAGGGAATCTACTACAACGTATGTACGCCCTTGGAGGTATTTCCATATCTTGTAAGGTATATCGATTTGGAAATAGATGTGGTTAAGAAGGATCAGTTGGAGATCATAGATGAGGATATTCTTGACAAAAGAGTGGAGAAGGGTTTTATCTCAGAAGAGCTTGCTCAAAAGGCAAAGATGATAGCAAGGAGAATTGCAGAGGGTGTTTATGTATAGATTGAAGCTCTTCCTAGACATCCTGGAGAGAAACCCCAAGAAGGCTTTGGAGTTTCTTGAAAAGAACTTTAAGGTAGAAAATGAGCTACAAAGAGGGTACTTGAGAGCTCTTAAAGGAATCCTGAGTGCCAAAAATTCCAATGACCCAAACTCTCTCTACAACAAAATCAAATCTTCTGAGTTTACAAAAAAGTACCTAAACTCCCTTCGAAGAGAGTACAAAAAGAAGGCAAGGCAAAACTTCAGGCCAAAAGAGGAGAGAGGTTACAATGCGGCATGGTACGATGTCTTATCCATCATCTTGGAGAAGAAGAAAATAGGGTTGGATAAGTATAGATGATTTCATGAGATACCTTAAAGTTAAAAACCAATCTCTAATACTCTATCCAACAAAGATAGTCTGTCTTGCGAGAAACTATGAAAGGCATTCAATTGAGATGGGAAGGAAAGCTCCAAAAGAACCTTTGATATTCCTAAAACCCACCTCAGCCATAATTCACGAAGAAGAAGATATCCTTATTCCAAGACAATCAAAGCTTATTCATCATGAGGTGGAGCTTGCGATTGTTATTGGAAAGAGGGGAAAGGACATTGCAAGGGAAAAAGCCTTTGATCACGTTTTTGGATACTCAGTCTTCATAGATGTCACTGCAAGGGATTTGGAGCTTGAGGCTATGAAAAGAGGTTTGAGCTGGGATGTATCCAAGGGATTCGATACCTTTGCTCCTATTTCTCAGATAGCACCGAAGGAAGGTGTTTCAGATCCCAAGAATCTCGATGTAAAACTCTGGGTCAACAACAAACTGAGACAAAACTCAAATACCAAATACATGATCTTCAAGATTCCAGAGATAATTTCCCACATCTCCTCTGTGATGACCTTGGAGAGAGGGGATGTCATTGCCACAGGAACTCCCGAGGGTGTATCTTTTCTGAAACCTGGAGATTTAATCAAAGCTGAGATTGAAAAAATCGGGAGCCTCAGAAACAGAGTCGTTGGAATTTAACCCAAAAATTTATATTAAAAGAACCACACCTTAACCATGGACTTTAGAATAGAGAAAATTAGAAAGGGATTGACCCTTGCTCTGATCCTTCTTGCCCTCTTGAGTTTCTCTCTAAGCCTTTTAACCCTTTACTTCTCAGGATATGAAAAGATCCTCTCTTCAGAGAAAACCTCTTATTCTGAAGAGAGATATACCGAGGAAATCACCACTTACAAAACTGAGGTTTACTTTGAGGAAGAGGAGAGAGAGTTCTCAGTTACAAAAGAGGCTGAGGTTCCAATTGAACTCTCAGAGTACGATTCTTCCTTGAGCTCAAACACCATAGTCCTTGCCCGAAACAAGATGCGCTTCCCTCCTGGAGGAGAGGACTATACAGAGTACATTTTGAAGATTCCACCACCATACTTTATTAGGGTTGAAGGCTCCTTTGATGGGGAGGAGGAGGATTCCATAACTTTTTTAATAGATTACTACAGAGATGAGGACAAGTGCTGCGTTCCAAGAAGAAGGCTCTATGAGATAGACTTCAATCAAGACTTTGAAGATATTATCCTTGTGGATATGGATGGAGCAGAGGTTTTTCAGTTTGAAACCATCATAATGAACTCCAAAGGCATAGTCACCTTTTCCCTAAAGTTGGAATTCTTTCGCTTGGAAGAGGGAGAGTTCAAAGAAAAAAGAATGGTGATGGTACAAAAGGAACGAGAGGTTCCATACACAGAAGAGATTGAAATAGTGAGGGAGATTCCACATAAAAAGACCATAGAGATGAAGATTCATCCTTACTCCTATCTTGAGAGATTCTCAAAGCCTCTCTTGATTATGAGTATCTTCTTCTCCGTATTGGCTTTTCTTTCTGCTTTTTTACCTCGAGGAGATGAGATGACTTGAAGATAGATATTCTTAAAGTATGAGCATGCCAGGGATGGAACTAAATCATGATTTTCTCCCTAAATATCACTTTGCACTAAAATTCTTTGGTTTTTTTCCAAACATTTTATAATCAAAAACTCATATTTCACTTGGTTTCCATTTCATCATTATAAAATACATATAACATACTTATGAATTTTTGGTTAACTCAATAAGTGAATAATGTAATCATTAAGTAAAAGTTTTACCTAAAAGCATATATAGAAGATGGAATTAATGAATTTGGCGATAATTTGATAATTGCTGTGTCAGATGTACATTTGGGATACTACAATTCTAACAAACCTCTATTCAAAAGTTTCTAAGCCAAATTGTGGATAACAAAGAAGTTGAGTATTTTGTTTTGGTGGGAGACATATTTGTTATGTGGAGGAGAGATCCGCTGAAAGTAATTCTTGAAAATATGGACATAATTGAGAAATTAGCAAAACTGAAAAGTGGTAGGAGAAATGTTTACTTTTTAGCTGGTAATCATGATTGAATTATGGAGACCAAAATTACTACTTAATTCATGGTCATCAGTTCGAATTTGCAGATAAATTGAAAACATATCACAAATTTGCAGGCATACTTTGTTGGTGTGATGATGAAATTGGTTCTAACATGAATAGTCTCTGGAAATTTTATTGTAATATAATAAAACTTGGCAAGATAGGGAAATTTTTTTCTTGGGAGAAGGATCTTAGGAAAGCCCTCAAATCACCTGGAAAAAGATTGGTTGATGTGGATATTGAAAAAATAAAAAATGAAGCCAAAAAGAAAATAGAAGACAAATTTATAATCTATGGACATACACACAAACCATTTGTTAATGATAAAATCCTTCAAGCAAATATAGGTTCTTGGGTGACTGAACTCAAGTCTTCAAAGTCTAAAAATACATATATTAAGGTTGAAGAAGGAGAAATCCCAAAATTAGAAGAGTATCTTCCATGATTCTACATCAAATTAGAAATTTTTTTTGTAAATAGTTTACAATGTTGCATAATTTGGTCCCAAAGCCAATAAGATACTCATAATCAAGAGAGGCTTTGAGAATCTGCCAAAAAGCTTATAACTTTCGCATAAGAGAATCCTCATGAAAATTTCAAGATCAGATTTGATTTGCTATGCTTTGTTGTTGGTTATCCTCTCATCCTCAGCCTACTTCAGATTCAAAACCTTTGATTATTCTAAAGGGGATGGAGATCAGCTCTTCTACATTGCTCTAGCCTTTAAACTCGATAAGTATGGATTTTCAGAGTACAATCTAAGATGGATAGACATAAAACCTGAAGAGTTCTACTATCAAATCGAGGATTCGAAGGAGGAGAAGGGAAACCTTTTAATGGAATTTGAGAGAGAGGGAATCTTCTACTACGATGAACCTCTCTACCACCTTCCGCCCCTCTTCTCCTACTCTCTTGCGTTTTCCCACAGGATCTTTCAGAGGGAAGAACCTTATGCAGTCATTCATTCTCTTGATTTTGTAAATCCCCAGGTGAGAGAACTCTATCCTGGGGCCTCAAAACTCCAGTTCTATGCTCAAATCGTTCCCACCATCTTCAGTTTGCTCTTGATTCTTGTGACCTTTATTTTAGGTTCTTTGATGTTTGATATGAGAATTGGGCTCCTGGCTGCCTTTTTTCTAAGCGTAAATCCTGTGGAGTTGATAACCTCTTGTAAGATATGGGCAGACGATATGACAGCCTTTTTCGTGACTTCATCAGTTCTAATCTTCTACATCTCTCAAAAAAAAGAAAAACTCTATCTCTCAGCAATTGCAGGCATTCTTGGAGGGTTGGCATTGCTCTCAAAGCCCTCTGGTGGACTTATTGCCCTGGCTATTTCAGGTTATGTTATTTTCTCAAAGGGTAGAGAGATTCTAAGAAATCCCTTATTAATTTTTGACAAAAACCTCATTGTTTTTGGGGTATTCATGACACTCACCACTCTTCCCTGGTTTTATACTTTATTCAAAACCTATGGTTCCTTTTTCTACAAACCCAAGGTGGGGTCTGCAAGCCAAGCCTCTCACTTCCTCTTGGTTTCAAAAAGACCCTGGTACCTCTACATAGCTGGAATCCCCTACATCATGCCCATCTTTGCCTTCGCCTATCCAATGATTCTTCTCAGCCTTGGAAATAAGTTTGAGAGAAAGGAAAATCTACTCCTCGTTTTGTGGTTTTTAGTATTTCTTCTGGTTTTCACAGACATGAGAGGAAAGGAACATCGCTATATGCTCCCAGCTTATCCAGCCCTTGCCCTACTCTCTGCTCAGTTCTTGGAGAGGTTGAGGGAAGAGATTTCAAAGCTTGCGAGATTAAAAGAGCTCTCAGAGTTTTATGGAGATGTTGCTCTTCTTGGAATAGTTTTACCCTTAGCCTATTACTCTTTAAAACTTGGTTGGGAACATGTTGTTTCGAGAGTTGCTTTGATCCTGAAACCATTTTGAGCCTTCGAAAAGGTTTTAAGGTTTTAATCCAGGTACCATCATGTATTGTCACACCTGTTCCATGATTCACATGGTCGATAAGACCTATCCAAGAAGAAAGAGAAAGTATGGAAGGTCTAATGCAAGGTGTGACTGGCACGCCTGGGACGACGATGAAGTCTGGCTGTGTGAGTGTGGGAAGTTCGTTTTTGCAGAGGTTGCAGCATGGTGTCAGAAGTACAAGAAGATAATATGCATAGATTGCCACGATCATGAAAAGGTAAACGCAAAGTTTTGGCTCTGGAAGTTTTACTACGAGATTGAGTGTCCATTCTGCAAAGATTCTCATCCAACTTTGAACAGGCAGGAGTTTCTTTCAGAGCATCCCTGGCAAGTTGACCCTTTCTCATGCAGAGACTTTCCAATCTGGTATCCAGATGGAAGGATGATAGAGGAGAAGGATGTAAAAGAAGAAACTGAAAAGAAAGAAGAAAAAAAGATTGCCTGCCCTCACTGTAAAAAATCTATAAGGATAGCAAAGCCTGGAACTTATAGATGCCCCTACTGTAAAAGGGTTTTTAGGGTTTGAGATTTTCAAGTACCTCACAAAAAAGTACCTCTTCATAATCTCTTTCCTCCTCTCTCTTTCCTCAGTCTTTATTCTCTTCCAGACCTCACAAGCTAAATCTCCTTCAGGACACTCCCCCCTCTTCACACATAGAGGACCTGCATCCTTAAAGATCAAGGGAGCTTTTTCTCTTACCTGCGAAACCATCCTCCAAGACACCTCTCTTATCTCCCACTGAGCCCGATTGCAGCATCTAAGCTGAAAGAAGTGGAGCAACTCGCGGGCATTCATGGTTAAAACTATGTTTGTTTTTGTGGCATTTGGGAGCAGAAACCTTGCATCCTCTTTTGGAATTCCTATCTCGATTAACTCTTTGTAGGACTTATGAATCTCTTTTATGATTTCTTTAAAAATTCTAAAAGCATTCTTATTTTCTTTCACCGATTTAGGGAGAACAAAGGAATCTAGATCCTCTACCTTAACGTACCTTTGGGATTGCTGGGTATAGGAGGCAATTCTGTGCCTCACCAACTGATGGGTGAGAGCTCGAGAGACTCCCTCGAGAGAGAAGGTGAAAGAAGCATGCTCTATCACAGAAATGTGTCCATAGGAAATCACTCTTTTCAAAATATCCTCTATCTCTTCCTGAGATAAAACTTCCAAGGTCTCTGAGGCACCCTTGAACCAGTAACTTGAAAGAGCAGCCGCTGCACACACTCTCTCTGGATTGGGAGTATGAGTGAGAAGGTTTACCTTCAATTCAACACCTAAACACCTTAAAGCCAAAGTTTTAAATATCTTTGGATAACATACTGAATTGAGATGTCTAAAAAAATTTCACCCAAGATCAAAGATGCTCTGAGAGAGAAGATAGTTTTGCTCATGGATGAGGGAGTCTTAATTGAGGATGAAAAGGGATTCATAAACTTTGTAAATCCCATGGTTTCGGAGCTACTTGGTTTTACTGAATCAGAGATTGTTGGAAAGCACTGGAAGGAGATTTTACCAAAGAGGTTTCATGAGATTGTTGAGAAGGAGACATCAAAAAGGCCCAAGGGTTTAAAGAGTAGGTATGAGATAAACCTGCTTACAAAAAGAGGGGAAGAAGTTCCAGTCATAGTTAGTGCGAAGCCTCTCTTTGAAGAAGGAAAATTCAAGGGGGTTTTGTCTGTATTCACAGACATTGGAGAGAGAAAGAGAGGGGAAAGGGAGATTCTTGAGCTAAAAGAGTTCAGCGAGAGCATCTTGGAAAATGCACCTATTGGAATTCTTACCACTGATGAGAAGGGAAATGTAACCAGTGCAAACCCAGCTCTTCTCGAAATCCTTGGAAGTCCAGGAGAGAGGGAAACCAAGAAATTCAACGTCTTAAAACTTTCTCAACTCAAAAAAGTTGGACTAGACAAGTTGTTTTTGAAGGTTCTCTTTGAGAAGGAGAGCATAGATGTAGAGACAGAGTACATCTCTTTTTGGGGAAAAAAGTCTCACGTCAGGGTGAAGAGCATCCCTCTCCTCGATTCTAAAGGTGAAATGAATGGACTTGTAGCACTTGTTGAGGACATCACAGAGAGGAAGAGACTTGAGATGAAACTCAAAAGTTACACTGAAGAACTTGAGAGGAAAATAGAGGATAAAACCAGAAGAATTAAAGCTCTCCTTGAAACAGGTTATGCCTTGAGAGAAACCTCAAACTGGGATAAGGGATTGGAGATAATCGTTGATGGAGTTTTAAAGGGACTGGACTTTGATACAGTAAGCCTTTACCTTGTAAACCGAAGAAAAAACCTCTTGGAATATGTCAAGGGTTTTGAGACTTTGAAAGATTACAAGAAAGAAAACATCCCCCTCTCAGATGAAGGCTATGTTGCCTCAAAGTGCATCAAGGAAAGAAAACCCTTTAACATAAAGGATGCTTTTTCTGATTTACGAGTTGGAAAACAAATTGAGCCTATCTCAAAGGAGTTTGCCTGGGTTCCAATTCTCTTCCAAGATGAGCCTTTGGGAGCTATAGTGGTTTCAAATAGGCTCTCAAAAAGAGAGATAACAGAAGAAGACATTCAAACGCTGATGCTCTTTGCAAACCAGACTGCGACCTTCATAGAGAAAGCCAGAATTCAGATTGAGCCTGCAGTAGAGAGCCACTTGGAAACTGAACTGACCTATAAACTTGAGCCTTCAGAGGGATACATAGTAAAAGAGGTGAGGCCTGAAAAGTCTTTCGAAATATTTTATGACTTGGTGACTCACGGAATTTCGGGTTTTTGCGTCTCAAGAACCCATCCAGAAAAGATAATTAAAGTTTATGGTCTTAAAAAGACTCCAATCCTCTGGCTCTCAAGCACAGGGATGGAGGAGAGTATAGATTCCCAAGATTTAAGCAAGATGAACCATATCATTGGTGAGTTCTTAAAAAAGGCAGAGGATTCAGTGGTGCTCTTGGAGGGAATAGAGTATCTCATAACTGAGAACGACTTTGAAAGAGTTTTGAAAGCTCTCCACGCCTTGAAAGACTACGTGGTACTTTCCAATTCCAGGTTGATAGTCTCTTTGAATCCAAACACTCTATCTGAGAGAGAGTTGAGCCTACTTGAGAGAGAGTTGAGACC
>JBHIDS010000070.1:0-11006 GCA_046760205.1 Candidatus Methanofastidiosia archaeon | reverse complement strand
TCATTCAAATTTTTTGGTAAGGGAAGCTGGACCAAGATTCCATGAATATTTTTGTTGCTGTTTAAATTTTTTATAAAATCAAGAATTTCTTTTTCTTGGGGCTGAGAAAACTTGAACAGCTTGAATCTGATTCCAGCTTCCTCACACGCCTTTTTTTTAACCTTTACAAAAATTCTTGAGGCCTCATTTTCTCCTGCAAAAACAACTGCAAGAGTCGGAAAAATTCCTTTCTCCTTCAACTCAAAAACTTCCTTTTTAACTTCTCTTTTGATTTCCTCTGCAATTTTTTTTCCTGAAACAATCATTTTACCACCAAATCATGGTATAAGGGAAATCTTTTACACAGTTCTCTAACTTCCCCCCTCACCCATTTTTTAACCCCTTCATCTTTTGGATTATTCAAAACCTTTGAAATAAGGGATGCAATGTGTTTCATCTCATCCTCCCTCATCCCCCTTGTAGTTAGGGCTGGAGTTCCAATTCTAATACCACTTGTGATAAAGGGACTTCTCTCATCATAGGGAACCATGTTTTTGTTTACAGTTATATCAACTTCCTCCAAAATTTCTTGAGCTTTTTTCCCTGTTACTCCTTTGTTTCTCAAATCCACCAAAACCAAATGGTTGTCAGTTCCCCCAGAAACCAAATCAAAACCTTCTTCAAGCAAGCCTTCTGCCAAAGCTTTAGAGTTTTTAACAATTTGTCTTTGATACATTTTGAATTCTTCTGTCATGGCTTCTTTGAAACAAACAGCTTTTGCTGCAATTACATGCTCCAAAGGTCCTCCCTGAAGTCCTGGAAAAACAGCTCTATCAATCTTTACTGCATGTTCTTTTTTACACAGAATTATTGCACCTCTAGGACCTCTTAAAGTCTTATGAGTAGTTGTTGTCACAACATCTGCAAAGGAAACTGGTGATGGATGAACTCTTGAGGCTATCAAACCTGCAATATGTGCTATGTCAGCCATGAAGTAGGCACCAACTTCTTCACAAATTTCTTGAAATGCCTTGAAATCAATTTCTCTTGGATATGCAGTGTAACCTGAAAGTATTAGATTTGGTTTTTCTTTCAAAGCCTTTTTTCTAACTTTTTCATAATCAATTCTTCCAGTGTCTTTCTCAACACAGTAAAAAACTGATTTGTAAAGTATTCCAGAAAAGTTTACAGGACTTCCATGGGTTAAATGTCCACCATGAGCCAAGTCCAACCCCATTATCTTGTCTCCAACTTTTAGCAATGCAAAGTATGCTGCCATGTTTGCAGGAGAACCTGAGTTTGGCTGCACATTACAATGCTCTGCTCCAAAAAGCTTTTTTGCCCTTTCAATTGCAAGATTTTCAACAATATCTATAAACTTGTTTCCCCCATAGTATCTTCTTCCAGGATAACCCTCTGCATACTTGTTTGTGAGAACTGTTCCCATTGCCTCTAAAACTGCTCTACTTGTAAAATTCTCTGAGGCAATCATTTCCAAGTTGTTTTGCTGCCTTTTAAGCTCTCCCTCAATTGCCTTTGCAACTTCAGGGTCAACTCTAAAAAGCACTTAAATCCCCCCTAACAGTTTTCATGTGTTGTATTCTCTTTTCTATCAAATTATTTTTCCCAATATCCCATCTGTAGTACACATCTCCCTTTATTTTTGAAGCCCCTTTTTCTGCAATTTTTTCAGCCTCTTCAATTGTTTTTGCAATTCCAACAAAGGCTAAGGCTCTTGAAGATGTTGTGTATAAACCATCTTTTTTTTCATTGACAGAGGCAAAGTATACTTTTGAGGCATTGAAGTCTCCCTCTATTTTTTTGTTTTTTACAGGATTTGTTGGATACCCCTTTGGAACAACATACTTGCACACTGTTGCGAGGTTTTGGAAATTTGTTTTCCCAAGTTTTCCTTGTGCAGTTTTTTCAAAGGTTTCCACAAAGTCAGTTTCTAAAATTGGTAGAACATTCATAGCCTCAGGGTCTCCAAACCTAACATTCAATTCCACTATTTTTGGCTCCTCTTTTGTGAGCATGAACTGTCCATACAAAATTCCTCTGTAGTATATTCCCTCCTTCCTCAAAGCCTCAACAATTTGTTTTAAAGTTTTTAAGGCATTTTCAAAATCCATTTTTGTCATGAAAGGCAAAAGATGATTTTTGCAGGAGTAAGAGCCCATTCCTCCAGTAAATGGACCTGTGTCTCCAACACAGGCAAACTTGTGGTCCTGGACAATAGGCATTGGAACCACATTTTTTGAATCAACAAAGGCTTGCAGGGTGAACTCTTCTCCACAGAGCTTTTCCTCAACGATAACCTTTGAAAATCCTCCAATTCTATTTTCTATCACTGATTTTGCATAAATTTTTGCATCCTCAAGATTTTCCAGTTGCCCTTCAAGGTTTGAATCCACAACCTTTACCCCCTTTCCTCCTGTAAGACCCAAAGGCTTTACTGCAACAGGTTTTCCAAATTCATCTATGAATTTTTGGGCTTTTTTTACATCATCAAAAATCTTTGAAAAAACTCTTCCAGAAGTCTTGTACTTCTCCATAATGTATCTTGTAAAGGATTTGTCTCCCTCAAGCTTGGCAGCATCTTTTGAAGGACCTATGCAACAAATTCCCTCCCTCTCTAAAGCATCTGAAATTCCCTTTGTGAGAGGTTCTTCAGGTCCCACAAGGACAAATTCTGAATTTTTTGCAAACTCCAAAATCTTTTTCTCATCCTTTAAATCCCCAATCATGTACTTTTTTGAAAGCCGCAAAATTCCAGGATTTTTTGTTGTTCCAAAGCAATAGAGTTCTGGTTTCATATTACTCCTACAGATTGCCTCTGCAATTGCATGCTCCCTTGCCCCACTTCCCAAAAGAGTTATCTTCATGTTACCGCTCTCTCCTTCATTCTCAAAGCCTCAAAACTTTCAATTTCTCTAGTTACAGGATAGCATCCATCAAGGCATGCTGTACAAAGACCTTTAACCCCAATTGCCCTTTTCAAACCATCAATACTTTGATATATCACTTTATCAGCTCCAATACAATCTATATTTCCAGAAATCAGCTCATTTTTTGAGGGAAAATCAATTCCATAATAGCAGGGAAACTTTATCTCTGGACAGGAAGAGACAAGAAAAACTTTCCTAGCTCCAGCCTTTCTGACCATTTCCACAATTTTTTTTGAGGTAGTCCCCCTAACAATTGAGTCATCCACCAAAACAACCCTCTTTCCCACAATTTCAGATTTTATTATGTTGAGATTGTTTTCCACAGCCTTTTTTCTCTCCCTTTGTGTTGGCATGATAAAGGTTCTTCCAACATACCTGTTCTTTATCAGCCCCTCCCTATATGGAATTTTATATTTCTCTGAAAAACCAAGGGCAGCTGTTCTTGCAGTGTCTGGAATTGGAATTACAACATCTGCATCTTGAGAAAACTCAATGTTTCCTCCAAGTTCCAACCTTGCCTCATAAACACTTCTACCCTCAATAACAGAATCGGGCCTAGAAAAGTAAACCCACTCAAACATGCAGTGAAATTTTTCTTCTCTCTTCAACCTCTTTCTTTCAACATCAGAGGCAATCAAAACAACTTCTCCAGGCTTTACATCATAAATTAAAGAGAAAGAATTGACATCTAGGGCAACACTTTCTGATGCAAACATAAAACTTTGATCATTTTCAGAGAAAACCAAAGGTCTTATTCCGTGAGGATCTCTGAAAGCTATAAGCATTTCATCAACAACAGCAAGGACAGAGTAACCTCCCAAAACCCTATCCATTAAGTTGGATACAGCATCAAAAACATCGTTTTCCTCCAATTCTTCAATCAAAACATGGAGAATTACCTCTGCATCACATTTTGATTTTAAAGAAATTCCCTTCTCCCTTAGCTCATCTCTTAACTCAGAAATGTTTACAACATTTCCATTGTGAACAATTGCAACATCATTTTCAAAAAAAGGCTGGGCATCTATTTTTGGATTTGTTCCAACTGTTGGATATCTAACATGACCAATTGCAATCTTTGAGCAAAAATCAAAATTTTTTAAAACTTCTAAAACAAGACCAACATCCTTTTTCATGTATCTCTTTTTTCCAGCACAAAATATTCCACATGAGTCTTGCCCTCGATGTTGAATTGAACAAAGACCCTTCAAAACCCTTTCAGTTGCATTCTCACCCCAAACTCCAACAATTCCGCACATCAAAAATTCCTCCTCAAATACCTAACACATGACTCAAAAACCTCCCTTCCATCTGTGTTGAAATTTCCCCTTGTCCATTCTTGATGTAGGTATGGAGAAAAGCTTCGCTCTGGATGGGGCATTATACCAAAGACATTTCCTAAAGGGTTACAAATTGCAGCAATGTTTTCAATAGAACCGTTGGGATTCCAGGGATATGATGCATAGTTTCCCCTTGTATCCACATATCTGAAAATTATCTGTTTGTTTTCAATAAGCTTTTCAAGGTTTTTTTTCGAGGTTACAAACTTTCCCTCTATGTGGGCTGAAGGCATATAGTATATCTCATTATTACAATATTTTGTAAAGGCACAGTTTTTACTCTCCAACTTTAAAAGATTTGGTCTGCACTCAAACTTCATGGAATCATTTGTTGTTAAAGCTGCCTCGGGTTTTTCCAAAACTTCATCGAAATCTGGCAATAAGGAAAGCTCCACCAACACCTGGAATCCATTGCAAATTCCTCCAAGGACAAAACCTTCCTCAACAAATTTCTTCAACTCATTTTTGAATTTTGATTTGATTCTTGAGGCAAAGAGAGCTCCAGCCCTCACATAGTCTCCTGCAGAAAAACCTCCAGGAATCATCAAACACTGATACTTGAACAAGTCCTTTAACTCGTTGAGGTGAACCAGTTCGACATTGCATCCCAAATCTCTGAAAGCCATTGCAACTTCCTCTTCACAATTTGTCCCTTCAATCCTCAAAACACAAACATTAATCAATCTCTCCCCTCCAAGAATCTCTAATCTCTTTTAAAGACAAATCAACACAATCATTTATCTTGAATCTTGAGGATTTAACTTCTCCAATTTTTTTAACTTTTAAATAAGCATGTTCCAAAAACTTCTCCTCCTCTGAAACCTCTACAACCCATCTTGTGTTGCTCTCAGAAAAAAGCTCATAATCAAGTCTTCCACCAAGAAAAACTTCCACTCCCAAATTTCCTCCCAAAGCCATTTCTGCAAGGGTTACCGCAAGCCCTCCATTTGAGACATCATGACAGGATAAAATCAATCCTTTTTTCATCATTAAGAGAAGAGAGTCAATACCTTTTTTCAAAACTTTTGGATGGACTTTTGGAATCTTTGTTCCATAAACTCCCCTAACTCTGTAGTACTCACTTCCACCAAGCTCATAGGTTGTCTTGCCAATGAGATAGAGGTGATTCCTCTTTCTCTTCAAATCACAGGAAACACATTTTCTCACATCCTCTGCAATACCAACACCCAGTATGGTTGGGGTTGGGGGGCAAACCCCAGCATGGCTTTCATTGTAAAAGCTTACATTTCCAGAGACAAATGAGACCCCAACTTCTCTTGCCACAAACCTCAAACCTTTTAGAGTTTCAACAAATTCCTCCAATCTTTTTTCTGGATTTCCAAAGTTGAGGCAGTCTGCAAATGAATGGGGTTTTGCTCCAACTGATAATAGGTTTCTGCAAGCTTCATCAACAGCTCCTGCAGCCCCCCAGAAAGGATTTATTTTTGAAACTGATGGATTTGCATCTGATGTTATGGCAATTCCTCTAAAAGAATTTTTTAAAGGTTTTAAAACGCAAGCATCTCCATGGGTTGCAAAACCAATTTTTCCTTGAAGAGGTTTTAGAATTGTTGATGCTCTTACCTCATGGTCATACTGTCTTATCACATTCTCCTTACTTGAAATGTTTGGGGATTGCAAAAGCTCTAAAATCATTAAGTTGTAGTCTTTGGGTTCTGTAAGGTTTGGAACTATTTCATCTCTTTTTTTCTCATGATAAGTCTTTTTTTGAAATTGAGGATGAAGAAGAAAGTTTGTCTCAATCTCATAAATCAATTCTTTGTTATGGTATATTCTCAAAATCTTGTTCTTGGTAACTTTTCCTATTGGTGTTGCCTCAACATCCCATTTTTTGAAAATCTCCAAAACCTTCTTCAAATTCTCCCTTTTAACAGAAAGCATCATTCTTTCCTGAGACTCAGAAACCCAAATTTCCCAGGGTTTCATGTCCTTCTCCTTCAACAAAACTTTTTCTAAATAAATCTCAGCCCCAAACCCTCCAGCCTCAGCCATTTCCCCAACAACACAGGAAAGTCCTCCTCCCCCCAAATCCTTCATTCCGGAAATTAAACCCCTCTCTGTGGCCTCAAGACATGCATGGATTAAAGGCTCTTTTAGAATTGGATCTCCAATTTGAACAGCTTGCCTCGAAGTTATCTCAGAATCCTCTCCCAACTCCTTTGATGCAAAGCAAACCCCATGAATCCCATCCCTTCCTGTTCTTCCTCCACAGAGAATAAAAATTTCCCCCTCTCCTGAGACTCTGCTCCTTAGGATGTTTTTCTTTTTGCAAATTCCCACACAACCCACATTGATTATGGGATTTCCCAAATAACCTTTCGCAAAGTATATCATTCCTGCAACAGTTGGAATTCCAACTCTATTTCCATAGTCTCTTATACCGCAAACGACTCCAGAAAAAATATAGTGGGCATGCTTTACACCTTTTGGAGGCTTTGAGTTAAAGGGACCAAAAAACAGAGAATCAACAAGAGCAATGGGTTGTGCTCCCATGCAAAAAACATCCCTCAAAATACCACCGATTCCAGTTGCAGCTCCCCCATAAGGCTCTATTGCTGAAGGATGGTTGTGGCTTTCCAAGGCAACTACATAGGCGTGCTCTTCATCAAACTCTAAAACGCCAGCGTCCTCTCCCAAAATCATTTCCTGAGGAGTGTGAAAATCAAAGTACTTTTTTAAAAAGGGTTTTGAAGTTTTGTAGCATGCATGCTCAGACCAGGATTGGGCTATTGAGTGGAGTTCGATGTCTTTCGGATTTCTTTTAAGCCTTTCAAAATACTTTTTAACTCTTTTAATTTCCCCACCGTTTAAACCAATTTCTCTACCGATTTCCTCAATACTTTCTAGAGGAATTTCCTCAACCATCAACATCCCTCACTGTGTACCAATGAATAACAGGGTTTGCAAGAAGTCTTTCACAAATCTCCTTAACATCCTTTTTTTCTCCATCAATCTCAATCTCATAAATCTTTGAAATTTTAACTTCAGAAACAGAATATCCTAAAAGATTTAAGGTCTTTTTAACATTGTTTCCCTCAGGATCATGGATTCCATCCTTCAAACTCACCCTAACTTCATACTTCATTTACAATCACCTCATAAATTCTCTTGTAAGCATTCTCAACATTTCCCAAATCAAACCTAAAAACATCCTTGTCACAAGATTTGTAATTAATCCAAAACCTACAAGAGTCTGGAGTTATCTCATCCCCCAACAAAAGCTCTCCATTTAAAAATCCAAACTCAAGTTTGAAATCCACCAACTCAACTTTCTTTTTTTTCAAAAATTCAAGCAAAGTAGAGTTAATTTTTTTTGTTTTTTTTGAAACTTCTTCTAAAGTCTTTTTATTTATTCCCAAGTGTAATGCATGAAACTCGTTTATCATTGGATCTTTCATCTCATCATTCTTGTAGTAAAATTCAAGAATTGGCGGAGTTATCCTCTCTCCCCTTTTCAAAGGAATTCTTTTCAAAAGGCTTCCAGCCGCAGTATTTCTGCAAACAACTTCAAGGGGCAAAATATCAAGTTTTCTTGCCAAAATTTTATTTCTGTCAATGCTTTCTATGAAGTGGGTTTTTATTCCATCATCCTCTAAAAGTCTGAAGAATTTTTCAGAAATTTCCCTGCAGTAAAATCCCTTATTCTTAAACTCATAAACCTTTTTTCCATCAAAGGCTGTCATTCTATCAGTGAATTCAATGACAACATCCTCTCTGTGAGAATACAAAATCTTACTCTTACCCTCATAGATTTTCTGCATATACACATTTAAATCATGACATTTATAAGCTTTTTTGAACATGAAAATGTCTAAATCCATGAATAGATTTATAAACCTTTGAGTAAAAATCTTTCATGCATGTACTAACAACTTTGGGAAGTCACTCAGCCCTAAACATTTTGTGTGGTGCAAAGGAGATTGGTTTTAAAACCTTGCTTTTGTGCAGGAGGAAAACAAATTTTTATGAGAAATTCAAGTTGGCAGATGAGATAATCTATTTGGATGATTTTTCTGAAATTTCAAACTATCAAGACGAATTGGTGAAAAAAAACTCAGTAGTTATTCCCCACGGTTCTTTTATCTCATACCTAGACTTGGATTTTTTGGAGAATGATTTCAAGGTTCCCATATTTGGAAACAAAATGGCTTTCAGGTGGGAGTCTGATAGAGAGCTTGAAAAAAAGTGGTTGAAAAAGGCTAGGCTGAAAATCCCAAAAACCCTCTCTCCAGATGAGATTGATAGACCTGTAATAGTAAAGCTTTTTGGGGCTAGGGGAGGAAGAGGATACTTTTTGTGTAAAAGTCCAAAAGAGTTTTATGAGAGGATTGGGGATAGGAAATGTCAGATACAAGAGTATGTTGTTGGTGTTCCAATGTACTTCCACTACTTCTACTCAAAGCTCCAAAAAGAGTTGGAGCTTGAATCAATTGACAGAAGATATGAGGCAAATGTTGATTCAATATACAGGTATGAAGATGTTGAAAAAACATACACTGTTGTTGGAAACTTTCCAATAGCTGTGAGGGAGTCTCTCCTACAAAAGGTTTTTGAAATGGGGGAGAAAATTGTTTTTTCATCACATAAACTTTTTGGAGGGGTATGGGGTCCCTTCTGTCTAGAGACAATAGTTACAGATTCCCTTGATATTTTTGTCTTTGAAATTTCTGCAAGAATTGTTGCAGGAACAAATCCCTTTGTCCCTTACTCCCCCTATTCCTACTTTAAATTCAGAGAAAAAATGTATGCTGGAAAGAGAATAGCTTTAGAGATTAAAAAGGCTATTGAAGAGGAAAGAATAGAGGAGGTTTTGACATGATTGAAAGAAGAGAAATTTTTAAGGTTTTGAAAAGGTATGATTTTGAAGATGTTCACATAGGAGTTTTGGGTTCTCACTCAGCCTTAGAAGTTGCTCATGGAGCCTTGGATGAAGGTTTTAAAACAGTAGTTGTTTGCCAGAAGGGAAGAGAGAAAACTTATGAAAAACACTTTAAAAATCTTTTTTCTGAAGTTATAGTTTTGGAAAAATTCAGTGATATTGTAACTCCAGAGATTTTGGAAAAACTTCAAAGGCTAAACACAATTTTTGTTCCCAACAGGTCTTTTTCTGTATATGTCAAGTATGAAAACATTGAAGAAAAATTTTTTATCCCAATATTTGGTTCAAGATATCTTTTAAGGGCTGAGGAGAGAAATGAGCCTAAAAACCAGTACTATCTTTTGAAAAAAGCTGGAGTTAGGTACCCAAAGATATACAAGAGACCAAAAGAAATTGATAGGCTTGTAATTGTTAAACTTCCAGAGGCAAAGAGAAGGGTTGAGAGAGGTTTTTTTACATGTTGTAGCTTTGAAGAGTATGAGGAAAAGTCAGAGTTATTGATTGAGAAGGGAGTTATTTTGAGAGAGGATTTAAAAAGAGCTGTAATTGAAGAGTTTGTTGTTGGAGCTTTGTTTAATCTTGATTACTTTTACTCACCAATAGCAAATGAAGTTGAATTTATGGGGGCAGACCAGAGAATAGAAACTGATATTGAGGGAGTTTTACACATGACTTCTGAAGAACAAAAAGCCATTTCTCTCCAACCTTCTGTGATTCCAATTGGACATAGAGGTTTAACTGTGAGGGAATCAAGCCTTGAAAAAGTTTTTGAGTTGGGAGAGAAGTTTTCAGATTGCTGTAAGAAAGAGTATCCTCCAGGAATAATAGGACCCTTTGCCCTTCAAGGAGTTTTTACAAGGGAATTGGATTTCTACACCTTTGATGTCAGTCTTAGGGTTCCAGGAGCTCCAATTCTCTTGACAACCTCCCCCTACATGATATACAAGTATGGCTTTGGTTTTAGCCTTGGAAGAAGAATTGCAATGGAGATAAAGCTGGCTTTGGAAAAAGATAGATTGGAGGAAGTTGTAACTTAAGTTTTGTCTTGGTATTCTAAGAATTATTACACGACCTCAATTGAACCGAAAGGTTTAAATATGAAGAAGCTGAAGTATTATTTGTGTGAGCGAGTAAGTCCCTCCGAAGGGATGATGCCGTGTTGACACAGATGGGACCGTGTAGGGGGGGTTTGCCACACAACTTTTAAATTTTTTTAGGTAAATAGATTTCGTCAATTTCTGTTTTTTTCTTTAATTATTTTAGAATACCATTCCTTTTTACGGTTATATTTTTGAAAAAAAGCACCAACTATGAAATCAAGAACTTGTAGACATTTGTCATTTTTTGAGTTTTCATGTTTTATTTTTAATAAAGGAATCTTGTTTCTTAGATTTGTCTTTAGATATTCATCAAATTGAGGAATGTTATCATCACAAAGAAATTTATCAATAGTCAACATCATTATATTCCCTCTAACAGGGATTTTTTTAAGAAGTTGCAAAATCAAATACCGATTCCAAATATCTTTCTTATCTTGCAACCATTTATAAACTCTTGGTTTATTAAGATTTAGAGCATATATCTCAATATTTTCAATGGAAATCTTTCTTAATAAATATCTTCTTACTCTTTCATCTGAATCATGAAATTTTAGTTCAATCTTTTTTTATCTTTATTTTTAAAGATGTTTTTTCTTATATTTTTAATATGTCTGGATATTTTTTTGGGATTTCTTGTTCTCATAATAGCGAGAGAATAATAATTTGGTGACCTCTTAGTATATCCGTATCTGTTTACCCATCGGAGGTGACATTCTATTTCAGCTGATTTCTCATGAAT
>JBHIDS010000069.1:0-11066 GCA_046760205.1 Candidatus Methanofastidiosia archaeon | reverse complement strand
TTTCTTTCAAAACTCCAAGACTTTGCATCCTTTCTGAGAGAGTGAGGCTTGCAACACTCACAAAATCAGAATTTCTTGGAATCCATCTCTCCTGAAAATCAAAGAAAAACTTCCAAAGTACAGGATAATCAATCAGATCATTCCATCCTCCAAAACCCTCCCAATCATCACAATCCACCCCTATCCTTATTTTTATTATTCTAAGAAATCTTAGAAGAATCAAGATCATTCCTGCAAGCCCACTGAATCCCTTGGGCTTGAAGATGTGAACAACCTGAGGCTTGAATTTCGAACTCTCGTAAACCAACCTTAAAGAGGTAATCAAATACTTTAAAAAAGGAATTTTTGAGAGCTTTACATTTACGATCTCAACCTCTCCAATTACGTAACTCTTTCCGGAATCCTCAGGAAAATCGAAAGGAGGGGATATTATTGAGAGTTCATGCCCTTTCTTTACAAGAGATTTTGCAAGAGGCAACATCCTTACCCTTAAGGTTCCCCTGGGTTTTATTCCAAAAGGTGCAATCATTGAAATTCTCATGTCCTCACATATCCTCTCTCTGTTTTTTCAATCAAGCCTCTATCTCTCAGTCTTTCAAGGTGTTTTGTAATCATCATCTTCTCAAAGTACCTGAAAATCTTTCGAGGATTTGGAAATTCACCATAGATAATCTTTTCGTCTGTGAGTTCTTCAAGAGTTCTCTCTTCTCTCAAAAACTCCTCAATCCTCTCTTCTCTCTTCTGTATTCTTTCAAGATACTTTTTCAACTCTTCTGAAACATTCTCCTCAACCAAATCCCTCTTGTGAGATGTGGCAGCAGTTTCAATCTTGAATCTTTTAAGTTTCTCTATTGATTTTATGAAATCATCAAGGTTTGAGTGTTCGTACCCATACCAGGGACCAAAGGAACTCAAGTCGATGTCTGCAAGGTAGCAAAACCTCTCTCCTCTCTCATAGAAGCAACAGTGTCCTGGAGAGTGTCCTGGGGTGTGTATGACTTCAAACTTTAAATCTCCGAGTTCTATGATATCTCTGTCCTTGAAGGTTTGAGATGGGCTTTTAAAGTGAGAGATAAAACTCTTTAAGAAAAAACCCCAGTCTTCCTCAATCTCAGAGTTTAAGATACCAAAGTTTTCCTTCATTCCAGAAAGAGAGTTCAAGGCGTAGCTCTCAGCTTCATGTATAAAAATCCTTTTGAATTTTGAGTTCCCCCAGATGTGGTCTGGGTGAGAATGGGTGTTTATAATGATGTCCACACCTTCAATGAAATTTCCGAAACCTGTATCTACAAGGCAAGTTTTCTCATCCTTTATGAAAAGGGAGTTAGAGTATGGGAATTGGCTGTTGTTTTTTCCTTCTATTAAAAAGATTTTATCTGTGATTTGCAAGCTCTCACCATGACCACTTTTTTGTGAACTTTTAAGTCTAACGATTTAAGAACTCCTTGAAAGGATACTCAAAAATTCCCTTCTCATATATTATTTTTGTGACGAGATTCAAGGGAGTTTCATCAAAGTAGAGGTTTCTAACCTCAAGATTTGGAATTTTTTCTTTTAATATCTCCTCTGAAGGCTTTTCCTCAATCAAGATATTTGAAGGATTAAATTTGTATGTTTCTGATAAAGCATAAAATGGAACTCCCTCTCTCTTGGCACACAGGGCAATTGGATAGGTTCCAATCTTATTTATCAGATAATCATTTGTGATGCAGTCTGCACCCACAAAGATTTTATCTATCTCTTTTATAAACCTTCCCACAGCACAATCCAAAATCAAAGCTGTAGGTTTTGAAGCTGCAAGCTTTTTAGAAAGCTCTGTTCCTTCGCAAAGGGGCCTCGATTCTGTCACCATGATCTTGAAGTTCTTTGAACTCACCTTCAAAATCTCAAAAACAAGAGAAGAGAAACTGTGGGTTAGAATTAAATCTCCATCCTCTATCTCACTTTCGGCAAGTTGAATGATTTTTTTCCTTGAAAACCTCATGTATTTGAGTTTTTCCTCTGTTTTTTCTTTGGTTTTTCTCCTCATTTCGTAAAGGTTTTTTGCTGAGATCTCAGAGAGAAGGAAACCTGTTAGGTTTCCTATGGAAACCATGGTAGGCTGGGCTTTGATGAGTTTTTCAGAGATTCTTCGAAGTTCATCTAGGTACTCTTGCTCATCCCTTGCATTGGATACCTTTGCAAACTGGATGAACACCCTCAAAGCCTTCTCTGTCAGCTCGAAGGCTCCTGAGATGTTATCATTTCTTATCTCTCTAATCTTCTCCTCGATCATAGGTGATGTTTAATTCTCTCTATAAAATCTTTTGTATCTCATATGCTAATTTCTTAAGGAGAAACTATCCCTGGAACCTTGGGAAATGGAGAGCTCTCCCAGATGTAGGTAAGCCCACATATAAATCTTGTTAATCTCTCAACGCCCAACCCAAAGCCTGCAGAGGGAGGTATTCCATCTTTTAGCATCTCAAGGTACCAGAGATACTCAGATGGGTCTTCCCCAGTCTTTCTCATTCTCTCCACCACTCTCTCATAGCGGTACTCTCTTTCTCCTCCAGAGATTGCCTCCCCAAAACCTTGCGGATATATGAGATCAAAGTCTCTCAAGATTCCAGATCTCTTCGGATCCTCAAGATCGTAAAAACCTCTTGCAGAGATCGGGTAATCCACGATAAAGAAGGGCTCTTCAAATTCAAGAGAGAGAGCTTTCTCACAATCCCATGGAACTTCCTCACCAGGCGATAGGTCATAACCCATTCCACTCAATATATCAAGGGCTTTCTTGTAGATTATCCTTTCAAAGGGAACCTTTGGAATTCTTAAAGTTCGATCAAGCTTTCTCAGTTCTCCATCATCTCTTATCCTTTCAAATACGTATAATAACAACCTCTCGATCAAATCCATGATCTCTTTGTAGGTTGCATGAGCCTTTTCCACATCTACCTGACAGAACTCAGCAAGATGCCTGCCAGTCTTTACACTCTCTTTAGGTTCTAATCTTATGTTTGGAGAAAAAGAGAATATCTTATCTATGCTTGAGATAGCCATCTGTTTGTAGAGTATCATACTGCTCATTATCTTGTACTCTGATCCATAGTAGTCAAAGGAAACTTGCTTTGCTCCTCTGATTCCTGGATCTGTTACAGGTCCAATGATTGGAGGAAGCAACTCTAAAAATCCCTCTTCCCTTAGGAATTTCCTTACAATCCACAAAAGTTTATGCTGGATCTTCAAAACTCTCTTCATCTTTTCAGATCTAATTGTAAAGTATCTCTTTTTAAGAATTTGAAGGTCTTTTGCTTGCTTCATCAAATCACCATAATTGTTCCATAAGTTCATGTTATTTAAAATTTTTGATTAAATTTCTGAAAAATTGTCTGTGAATGAAAAAATTTATAAGGCAATATTGTCATAATGTCAATATGCTGGATGAAAAGGATCAAATGATATTAAGGGAGCTGGGTAAGAACTCGAGAAAGTCCCTGAGTTTTCTCTCAAAGAGAACTGGAATTCCAAGAACCACCATACTCAACAGAATGAGAAGAATGGAAAAGAAAGGAGTTATCAAGAAGTTCACAGTTCTGCCTAATTACTCTGCATTGGGCATGCCAACCACAGCCTTCATCCTTGTCTCATTTCTACCAGGTTTTGAAGTAAAACAGAGGGAACTGGCTCAAAGGATTTCTGAATTAGAAGGAGTTTTTGAGGTTCACCTAATCTCTGGGGAATGGGACATTCTCTTAAAGGTTAGGGCAGAATCTATGGAAAAGATAGGTGAGCTCGTCATTGACAAACTGAGAGAGATAGAAGGAGTTGGGAGAACGGTTACCTGCGGTTGCTTTTCAACTGTTAAAGAGGGAGTTTGAGGAAAGAAAAAAATAAAAAGGATTTGGGTTTTTATCTCAGAGTGGTATGAAGAGCAGGGCGATACTTACTAAAATCACATAAGGTATGAAAACTGCTATGGCGTAACCCATCATCTCTCTGAACTTGATCCCTGTTATCTCACAGAGAGCAATAGCCCAGAAGGGTTGAATAACGTCTGTCGCCATGTCTCCCCATGCATATGCTATTACCGCAGTGGCGTTACTCACTCCAAGACTTTGAGCAGCTTCAAGGAGTATTGGAGAGGTTATAACCCACTCAGAACCTCCAGATGGGACGAAGTAGTTCAAGATTCCAGCTGCCCAGTATGAGAGCACAGGAAACGTTCTTGGAGATGCTACTGTGATGAAGATTCCAGTTATCTTTGTGGCAAGGGCTGTGAACTTGAGCATTCCAAAGATTCCAGCATAGAAGGGGAATTGAATGACGATACCCCAGATTCTCCTGCATCCCTCCTCTGCAGCTCTCATGAAGGGTACTGGTCTCCAGTGGAAGAGTGCTCCAAATCCAAGGAACAACAGGTTTATAGAGTTCAGGTTGAGACCTGCAAATCCCTTCTGTCCAAACCACCAAAGAGAGTAAATTATAACTGCTGCAAAAACTCCGATGTTCCAACCTGGCCACCATTCCATCCGCTCTGCTGGAGATAGTTTACCTTTGGGCTTTTCTGGAATCTCAAACTTCTTGACCTTATCCAGTCTGTCTTCTGGTAGCACCAAAGTCTTTTCTTTTGGTGGATGCATCGCTGCCATGAAGGCTGCAGTAAACAGAATCATGAAGACTAGCATTGTGAGGTTCCAAGAAGAGAACAAAGTTTGGCTGGTGGAAATTATACCTGGAAGAAGTCCCTGCTTTATCAAGAAGTTGTCCTCAGTTGAAACCATAAGAGGTGCTGAGGCAGATAGACCTGCGTGCCAAATGGTACCCAGACCAAGATAGGCGGTAGCTAAAAGCAGTCTGAAATCTAATTTTTTCTGTCGCCTGGCAAGAGATATGGTAAATACAGCTGCTCCAACTATGCTTAATCCCCAGTTGATGAATGCCAACACATTGGTAACTATTCCCATTAGGAAAATGGCCTGCCAAGGTTTGTCGGGATTAGGTTTTGAAGCCAACCAATCTAAGAAGCTATCTACAGGCTTTGAGACTGCAATGATGTATCCAAGAAGAAGTATGAGACACATCTGCATGGCAAAGGTGAGGAGTACCCAGAAACCATTCCCCCATGCCTTGATCACTGTTAAAGGGTTGTAGGAAACTTCACCCCAGATTATGGCAGCAACAAAAACTATGCCTGTTAGAATAAGGGCAACTATCCAGTGATCTGGTATCCATCTAATGGTCCACTTGCTGAGTCTGTCACCAAAGTCCTTCAGTGCATCAAAAACTCCCATTTTCTCACCTCCTGTTTTTTGGTTAATGCCTACATCATTTTCGGCTATCAATATAATACATTTGAGTATTTAAGGTTTTCGCTGTTAGACTGAAGGTGTTTGTCGTAAGACTTATAAGTTATCTTGTTAATATATAGATAGAAAATTTCAAGGAGGATTTAAATGAAAGTCTTAGAATCTGGTCAAGGAGAGGCAAAGCTCTCTGATGTGGATGAGATTAGAGAGTGGATGAGAGAGAAGAAATCTCGTGCTTTGGAGGAAAAGTTGATGAGTGAGGGGGAGGCTATCTCAAAGTTTCTAAGTGATGGTGACTATCTTTCCTACGATCTCTGTGGTTTGATTCGAGGTCCATTTGCCCTTGAAAGAGAGATTGTGAGACAGAGGAAAAAAAATCTTTGGGTTTGTGCCAAGTTTACTCTTTTGGACACCACCCTTCTCGTTGGAGGAGGCTGTGTCTCAAAAATAGATGTGGGGTTTGCGGGCATAGGAAGAGCTTTGTACGGAGCAATCCAGAGAGGTGAAGTCAAGTGCATAGACTGGTCCAACGGAACCTTGGCCTTGAGACACCTTGCAGGCTCTATGGGAATTCCCTTTATCCCAACAAGGTCTCTCCTAGGCACTGACACCTTGAGATACTCTGGAGCAAAGGTCATAGAGGATCCCTTTACTGGAAAAAAAGTTGCTCTGGTTCCTGCCATAAATCCCGACGTTGCTCTTGTCCATGTGAACCAGGCAGATGTTTTTGGAAATGCTAGGGTCTTTGGACCAAGCGTTACTCCTTTGGAAACCGCAATGGCATCAAAGAGAGTGATTCTGTGTGCTGAAGAGATAATAGATATTAAAGAATTTCGAAGAAATCCCCAGAGAACCGTAATCCCATACTATCTCGTAGACGCTGTGGTGGAGGCTCCCTTTGGAGGACATCCTGGAACGGTTCCAGGACTCTACAGGTTCGACCTTGAGCATCTTTCAGAACTCTTCAAGGCTGAAGCCACGAAAGAGGGAATGGAGGAGTACCTTGAAAAGTACGTTTATGGTGTTGAGGATCACTTCGAGTATTTAGATTTGATAGGGTTTGAAAAACTTCATGAATTGAAGAAGGCTGAAAAGATAAGGGAGGGATACTATGTATTCTGAAGCAGAATTCATGATCTGTACCGCTGCAAGGATGATCGAGGATAAAAAGACAGTTTTTGTGGGCTATGGAATGCCTCAAATCGCGATGATGCTCTCCCAGAGACTCTATGCCCCCAATTCAGCCCAAGTCTACGAGTTTGGGGCTGTTGCTCCTCAAGTTCACCCACCCTTCGTCAGATTTGCCATGGCAGATTCTGGAAACAACTATCGTTCAGTGCAGTGGACCACCATGAACCCAATAATGGCTCAAGCTTCCTTAGGACTCATAGACTATGGATTTTTGGGAGCTGCTCAGATAGACCCATATGGAAACATAAACTCCACCATGATAGGAGAGTATGAAAGACCCAAGGCTCGCTTTCCTGGAAGCGGGGGTGGAAACGAGGTTGCTTCTCTATGCTGGAAGACCATCTATATCTTAAAGCACGAGAAGAGAAGGTTTGTAGAGAAGCTAGACTTCATGACTTCTCCAGGCTACCTCGATGGAAGTCCTTACGCAAGGGAGAGGGCGGGGTTGCCGAGAGGAACAGGTCCATATAGGGTGATAACCTCAAAGGCTATAATGGGATTTGACTCTGAGACTCACAGAATGAAGCTCTTGGCGACAGCCCCAGATGTCTCGGTTCAAGATGTTGTGGAAAACACAGGTTTTGAATTGCTCATAGGCGATGTCGAGGAGCTTGAACCTCCCACAGAGCAAGAGCTTAAAATCTTGAGAGAGGAGATAGATCCAGGAAAGTACGTAATCTGAGGGATTACATGTATAAAAGATACTTCAACGAAAAGATGGAGACTATCTCTTTGAAAGAGCTCAAAGGGATACAAGAGAAGAAATTAAGAAGGCAGGTTGAGTACGTTTATAGAAATTCAAGATTTTACAAAGAGAAGTTCAAAATGGCTGGATTGAGACCTCGAGACATAAGAACCATCGATGATCTCCAAAAGCTTCCTTTCACAGAAAAAGATGAGCTTAGAGAGAGTCAAGCTCGAAACCCACCTCTTGGAGATCATGCCTGTGTGTCTTTGGAGAAGGTGATAAGAGTTCACTCTTCTTCAGGTACCACAGGAACCCCAAGTTTTGTTGGGATAACAGAGCATGATAGAGAGGTTTGGAATCGTATAACCGCAAGAAGCATCTACACAGAGACCGTGAGGCCCAAAGACATTGTGATACATGCTGCAGGTTTGACCTTTTTCGTTGGAGGACTTCCTGTAAAGGATGCCATAGAGTACATAGGAGCCACCTTTGTTCCAATAGGAACTGGAGCATCTGACAGGGTAGTTTCCACCACTCGTCTCATGAAGGCAAACGTTTTGCACTGCACACCCTCTTATGTAATGTACCTTGCAAACTACATGAGGGAAAAGCTCTCTCTAGAGCCTTCAGATCTTGGTCTTGAGAAGATAATCTCTGGTGCAGAACCTGGAGTTGGGATTCCTGGAGTTCGAAAAAAGATAGAGGAGGACTATGAGGCAGACATCAGGGAGGGACTTGGAAACTCAGACATGGCTCCCATAATCTTTGGAGAGTGTGAGGAGAAGAAGGGAATGCACTTCTGTGCTCAAGAGTTTATAATCCCAGAACTCATCGATCCCAAAACTGGAGAGACAATTGAGTTTGAGGACAATGCCAGAGGAGAGTTGGTTTACACTGCAATAGATAGGGAGTGTGTTCCCTTATTGAGATTTAGAACCAGAGATCACGTTGTCACGTGGACAGAAGACTGTGAGTGTGGAAGGAGTTCTTTCAGACTAAGATGTGTTGGAAGAACAGATGACATGCTTATAGTTTTAGGGGTAAATGTCTTTCCATCTGCAGTAAAAGATGTCCTTGCTTCAGTGAGACCAAAGACCACAGGAGAGATTCAAATTCTTCTCGATAAACCTCCTCCAAGGGTTGAGCCTCCTTTAAAGATAAAGGTAGAGTACTCAAAGAGTTTTAAGAAAGATTTGAAAGAACTTAAAAGGGAAATTGAGGAAGAAATTAGGTCTAAATTGGTATTCAAGGCAGATGTTCAGCTTGTGCCTGAGGGGACTTTACCAAGATACGAGATGAAGGCAAAGTATGTAAAAAAACTTTATGAAGAGTGATTTTTACTCCCTTTCTATTTTTAAATCTCTAGCTTTACTCCACATCTCCTCAAACTTTTCTTTCAACTTTAAAGCCAACTTTTTGTCCCACAAGAATATTGCTGCCAAATTCTTTTTGAGCTGAGAGCCAAACTACTCGGTGGCACACCAAAAATGAGCAGAGAAATGGTTATAGGATTCATAGCAAATCGTTCTTTCAACATCTCAAAAGCCGAGTGTGAATTGGGTTATAAAGCAAAGCCTTTTGAGCAAACCTTGTTTTTTAAGAAACCACCGATTTCTGAGCAATTTGCAATTTCAATTTATGAATCTACCGAATTAAAAGGAGAATCCCTTTTAAAAAACCTTTAAATACCTCCTTGAGAAATACCTGCATGAAAGCTGATTTGGTTATCCTGAATGGAAACATTCTCACCTTGAGTGAGCAAGGCAAGGCAGAGGCTTTGGCAATCCTTAAGGATAGGATAGTTTTCATTGGGAGCAATGAGGATGTTAAGGAGTACATAGGAAAGAGTACAAAAGTCATCGATGTTTTTGGAAAATGCGTAATTCCAGGATTTTGTGATTCCCACGCCCACTTTCTAAGCTTGGGTGCAGATCACATAGATCTCTCAGAGACCAAGAGTATCGAAGATGTTACAAGACTTCTTGAAAAAAAATCAAGGGATATCCCAAAAGAAGATTGGTTGATTGGGGTAAACTGGGATGAGAGCAAGTGGGATGATGGAAGGTACATCACAAAATATGATCTGGATGAAATTGAAAACCCAGTTTTTTTGAGGAGAATCGATGGGCATCTCGCATCTCTAAATTCCAAAGGCCTTGCGAAATTGAAAATTGAGGAGAAGTTCTTAAAAAAAGATGAGAGAGGAGAAAAAACTGGGATAATCATTGAGGATGCTGTTTTTCAAACCTATAACGAGATTGCGAGAGGAAAAAAAGAGCTAGAAAAGAGTTTGAGAAAAGCTCAGAAGATTGCTCTCCAAAATGGGGTAACCTCGGTGCACGATGTGGGCGATGATAGGAGTCTTAAAACTTACTTGAGTTTGAGGAGGGAGTTGAGGGTGAGAATTTACCTCAATCTCTTGGTAGAGTTCTTTGAAAACCTCGAAAGATTGGGTATTGTAACAGGTTTTGGGAATGAGGTTTTAAGGCTCGGGGGTGTAAAGATTTTTTTGGATGGCTCTCTTGGCGCTCACACTGCAAGCCTTAAAAGACCTTATTCCGACGACGAAAAAACCTGTGGAATGATGCTCTATGATGAAGAAGAGCTTGAGATACTCATGAGAAGGATCGATAAGGCAGGCTTGCAGCTCATGGTACACGCCATTGGAGATAAAGCCATCGAGAAAGTCATCGAAATTTTTGAGAAATTTCTAATTAAGGGAAAGAGACACAGAATCGAGCACTTGGAGATAACTCCTAATCAGCTTGTCAAAAGGTTGAAAAAACTCAAAATCATCGCCTCGATGCAGCCCAACTTCGTTGGCAACTGGTCGAAGAAGGGAGGGATGTACGAGGCAAGACTTGGGAAAGACAGGTTGAAAGTGAACAACAGATTTAGAACCCTTGCTGATTCTGAAATTAAGATAGCCTTTGGCTCTGACTGCATGCCCTTTAATCCTCTCTATGGCATCCACTTCGCTGTGAACCATCCAATCAAAGAAGAGAGAATTACTGTCTTAGAAGCATTGAAGTTTTATACAGTAAACGGTGCTTTTGCATCTTTTGAAGAAGATATTAAGGGCACCATTGAGGTTGGAAAGTTGGCTGATCTGTGCGTTTTATCACGAGATCCCACGAAAAACCCGAAAAAGATAAAGGATATAAAGGTCGAAATGACCATATTTTCTGGAGAGGTAGTTTACGAGAGGGCAAACCCTTTTAAGATTCGACTTTGAGATGAAAGAGGTGCTTTTATGCTCATCATAAAGGCTGGGGGTTCTGCCATAACTTTAAAGAAAGAGCTTTTAAAACCCAAAACTGAAGTGATAAAGAGCTTGGCTTTTGAGCTTTCAGGTATTAAAGAGAGGTTTATCTTGGTTCATGGTGCAGGTTCTTATGGGCACCCTCTAGCAAAGAGATTCGAACTGGATAGAGGTTTCAAAAACCCCTCTCAAAGAGCAGAGTTTTCGAGGTTGAGATTTGAATTGATTCAGTTGAACCAGCTACTCATTGAATCTTTAATAGAGAGAGGAATGGATGCCCTCTCCATCCAACCCTCAGCCTGTATGATCTGTGAGAACAAAAGGATAGAGAGAAGCTTTCTAGAACCTATTAAGGAATTTCTTGAGATTGGTTTTGTTCCAGTCCTTTATGGGGATATGGTTTCAGATTTAGAGCTTGGATTTTGCGTTCTCTCTGGAGATCAGATTGCAGTTCATCTTGCAAAAGAGTTGGGCGCGAGAAAGGTTATCTTTGGGTGTGATGTCGATGGCATTTTCACATCAGATCCAAAGGAAAATGAAGGGGCAGAGCTCATGAGGGAAATAAGGTTTTCTGAACTTGACTCTGTCATTGAAAAAACCTCAGAGGTGGGAGATGTCACAAAAGGCATGATGG
>JBHIDS010000068.1:0-11102 GCA_046760205.1 Candidatus Methanofastidiosia archaeon | reverse complement strand
CCTTCTCTCAGTTTTTCAGAAGAATCTGCATATTCATGATTTCGAGAGATTAGGAGATTCTCAATTTTTATTTCATATCTCTCATGCAAAAGATTCAACAAATCTTTTACCTTGGCATTATTTGAAACCTCCAAAACCTCCTCCCTCTTTCCAGCCCTCTCACGAACATGGGCAAAGTACTTGAGTTTCACTCTCATCAAATCACCTCTCGTAAAACCAGTAGGGTACTCTCAGATAAATAGCTTTCTCAAAGAGCTTTAAAAGCTCTTTCTTTGAGGCTCCCTTCCTCAAAGGAGTGATGATGTCTACCAAATTGTCTTTTCGCATGAGACAAGGCTTGAGCTTTCCGTCTGAGGTATGTCTCAATCTGGTGCAGTTCATACAAAACTCTGTGTTGTGCATCGATCTCACCACCTCTACCTCTGTTGGGAGAAAGTACTTTCTTCTGCGATGCATCTCTCGCTCCTTTACTTGAAGAGCTTTTCTCTCAAGTTCCCTTTCATAAGGTTTTAGATCGTAATAATATTTTTTAAATAGTTTTCCATTCTCCTCCTCTCTCGGAGCCTCAAGCTCGATGAGCTGGAGAATATAATCTTTTCCACAGAACTCCATCATCTCTTCAATCTCTTCGTAATTCAATTTAGTCACCACCATGTTTAACTTTATAGGTTTTAATCCCACTCTCAAGGCTTTCTTTATTCCTAAAAGAACATCTCCCAAAACTCTTTTCCCAGTGAGTTTTTGGTGTAGCTTTTCATTTAAGGTATCGAGAGAGATGTTTACTCTCCTAAGCCCTGCCTTTTTAAGCTCTAGGGCATGCCTTTCAAGGAGCACTCCATTGGTGGTCATAGATACCTCCTCTACCAGTGGTGAAACCAGCTTTGTAATCTTCGCGATATCTTTTCTCATCAAAGGCTCTCCTCCTGTGAGCTTGAGTTTTCTTATCCCTAAATTTGTTCCAATCTCCACTATCTTTCTTATCTCCCCAGGAGTAAGTTCCTCTTCACCATTTTCCTCACCTTCTCTGTGACAGTATATACATTTAAGATTACATCTCTGGGTGACAGAAATTCTCAAATTCTTAACCTCTCTCCCATACCTATCCTTCATGAAAATCACTCTTCATCACTTTAACTTTCTCTCCCACCTCGACAAACTCCACCTCCTTTTCTATCAAGGCGAAGCCATCAGCCTTTATAAGGCTTTGCAGAAACCCACTCCCATAAAAAACAGAGAAGACTTTATCTCTCTCAATTCTTACAGGAAGGATTTGCCTTCTACCCTTTACAGAGTAGAGCTTTGATGCTGCAATCTTCTCTGAAAACTCAGGCTCATATGCTCTTCCAAGCATTTTTAAAATCAAAGGTTTTACGAGAATCAAAAAGGTAACTGCACAAGAGAAAGGGTGCCCTGGAAGACCAATTATCAATTTTCCTTTTGCAACTCCAACTATGGTGGGCTTTCCAGGTTTTAGAGCTATTCCATGAATCAAGACCTCACCAAGCTCTGAGATTGCATTTACAAGAAAGTCCCTTGAGCCCTGAGAGGCTCCAGCAGAAAGAAGCACAAGATCAGCTTCAAGGGCTTCTGAAATCTTTTCCTTGAGAGTTTCTGGCTCATCTTGAGAGATTCCAAGATAAAGAGGTTTTGCATCTAATCTTTCAACCAAGGCACCGAGGAGATGAGAGTTCACATCGTAGGAATTTCCATACTTCAAACTCTCTCCAACATCTTGAATCTCGTCCCCTGTTGATATAATGGCAACTTTAGGTTTCCTTTTAACTTTAACCTCTCTAAATCCAAGATAGGCTAAAATTGCAAGGTCTGCAGGAGTTAGGAGTTTACCTTCTCTCAAGACCATGTCCCCTTTTTTAAAGTCTGCTCCAATTGGAATGATGTTCTCTCCCCTAAACAAGCTTTTTGAAATTCTGAGCTTTCCCTTCCTCTCGTAAGTGTCCTCGATCTTCACAACACAATCTGCACCCATTGGAAGTGGAGCTCCAGTTGCTATGTATGAGCAGGTTTTCGATGTAATTTTTTTTTCAGGGATTTTTCCAGCATCGATTCTCTCTATAATCCTAAATTCCAATGGACTGCTTTCGCTAGCCTTGAGAGTGTCCTTAGACCTTAGGGCGTACCCATCCATTAAAGATTTTTCAAAGGGAGGAACATTTATTGGGGAGTAAATGTCCAAAGCCAGAGTTCTTGAGAGCGCACTTCTTATGTGAACCCTCTCTCTTTCCGTTTTTAAGATATGCCCTTTCACAATTTCCTCAACATCCTCAAGCTCTTGAAGGGTGAGAAATTTCATGAATAAGACTAGATTTAAAGTTTTTTAAGGATTTGGGTTACTTCGCATCTTCACATCCCCTCTATGCATACAAAACCTTATAATACATGGATGGATAATTCATCCATGTTTAAAAAGAGGTTCGAGAACTTGCCTGAGAGCCTTCATGGAGATGAGGTTTTCAGACTTGGGGAGGATGTTTTGGACTTTAGCTCCAACGTGAATCCTCTGGGACCATCTGAAAAGGTCTTGAATTTCTTAAGGAAGGTGGATAGGAAATTTATATACAGGTATCCAGATTCTGAATCTCAAAAACTTAGAAAGGCAATCTCTGAGCACTTTGATCTAGATGGAAAGAGAATCATCGTGACCTCAGGTTCCTTAGAGCTCTTAAGACTTACTTGTGATCTCTTTTCAGGAGAAGGGAAGGTCTTGATTCCAATTCCAACATTTTCTGAGTACGAGAGACAGTCTATTCTCTATGGCAAGACCCCTATTTTTTTGAAAGACAAGGGGATTTCAGAGATTTTGGAGAGGGTAGGTGATGAATGTAAGATGATATTTCTGTGCAATCCCAACAATCCAACAGGAAAGCTCTTAGAGAGGAAAAAAATCTGCGAACTTTCAGAGGAAGTTCAAAGAAAGAAAGTTTTGGTTTTCTTAGACGAAGCCTTCATAGAATTCACAGATGAGAAATCCCTTATCTCTGAGAATTATGAGAACCTCATAGTCTCAAGGTCGATGACAAAGCTCTATGGGCTTGCGGGACTTCGCTGTGGTTTTGGAATTGCAAGTCTGAAGGTTTCAAAATATCTAAGAAAATTAATTCCTCCTTGGAATGTCTCTGGCATCGCTCAGAAAGCAGCTGTTGTGGCTTTAAGTGATGAAAACCATACTAAAAAAACCTTGAAGTTGATCTCAAAGGAAAAAGAGTATCTTTTAAAAAGCTATCTTAAGCTCGGACTTGAGACAAAAAAACCTTTTGCAAACTTTTTCTTCATAGATTTACACGATGTATCCTCGAGGATACTCAAAAAGAAGATGCTTGAGAGAGGAATCTTGATAAGGGACTGTTCCTCTATAAGAGGTTGTGGAGAGAGGTATGTGAGACTTTCTGTTAAAAAAAGGAGTGAAAATAAAAAGATGCTTTCCACTTTCAAAAAAGTTCTGGAGGAGTTGCATGGCTAAAACTTTGATGATTCAAGGGACTTCTTCTCACTGTGGAAAGACGCTTGTAGTGGCAATTCTCTGCAGAATTTTCTCTGACATGGGCTTTAGCGTTGCACCCTTCAAGTCCCAGAACATGGCTCTAAACTCCTATGTTACCAAAGATGGATTTGAGATAGCAAGGTCTCAGGCTTTCCAAGCCTTTGCAGCCAGGTGTGACTTGAAAAAAGAGATGAACCCAATACTTCTAAAACCAAAGGGAGATAGGGTTTCTCAGATAGTTCTCAATGGAAAGCCTTTTAGAGACCTTGAGGCATCAGAGTACTACGAGGAGTTTGCCTTGAGGGATGGTTTGAAGGCTGTAAAAAAGGCCTTTGAGGAGTTGAAAAAGAAGTATGAGATTATAATCATAGAGGGTGCAGGCTCTCCTGCAGAGATCAATCTCTATGATGAAGAAATAGCCAACATGAAAACTGCAGAGATAACAAATTCTTCAGTGATTCTCCTGGGAGACATAGATAAGGGAGGAGTTTTCGCCTCCCTCTATGGAACTTTCATGCTCTTGAAAAAGAGAGACAGAAAAAGATTAAAGGGATTTTTAATCAACAAGTTCAGAGGAGAGCCCTCAATTCTTGAGCCTGGTTTGGGAGAGCTCGAAAACTTAACTGGAGTTAAAGTTCTGGGAGTTCTGCCCTATGTTTTGAACTTGAGAGTGCCACAGGAAGACTCTCTGGGTCTTGAGGATGAGGTGAGAGGGGGTTCAGAGATTGAGATTGAGGTTGTAAAGCTTCCAAGGATCTCAAACTTCACAGATTTTGATGCCTTGAAAACTGAAGGTGTGAGTTTGAAATTCGTTGAGAAGATCGGAGATCCAGATGCCTTGATAATCCCTGGAACCAAAAACACAATAAAAGATCTTCTATGGTTGAGAGAGAGAAGATTAGACAGAGAGATTAAAAGACTTTCTAAAATCATTCCTATCATTGGAATTTGTGGTGGATATCAGATGCTCGGAGGGGTGATTTACGATCCAAACCACATTGAGAGTGAGGAAGGAAGTGTGAAAGGACTCGGACTTTTAGATCTCGAGACAGAGTTTCTTTCATACGAGAAAGTTTGTGAGAGGGTGGATGCCAAAGTCATTTCTTGTGAAGAATTCTTTTCCGGATTGAAAAACACACACATAAAGGGATACGAAATTCACATGGGGAAAACCAGGTTGAAGGGAAAGCCCTTGTTTAAAATTGGAGAGAGGGAAGAGGGGATGATCTCTGAAAGAGTCTTTGGTACCTATCTTCATGGATTGTTTGACAACCCTCTCCTGAGAGATTCTTTTCTAAACTATCTTCGTAAAAAAAAGGGAATCAAAAAAAAGAGAGAGAACAAGAAAATAGAGGATGAATGGAATCAAAGCCTAGATAGGCTATCTGAGATTTTTTTGCAAAATGCTGATTTCGAGAAAATCTTTGAAATAATGGGGTTTAAAGATGATTGAAAGCTACTTTCCAGTTTTGGTTTTGGTGCTTGCCTTTGGAATAGACTTTTATCTTGGAGAACCACCCCTCTTTTTGCACCCAGTTTTTTATATTGGAAAATTAATATCTTTTTTAAGGAAAACCACAGAGAACCTCACGCCATTTTTGAGGTTGAATGGTTTTTTTCTATTTTCTGCTGTGATTCTGGTGGCATCAATCTTTCTGTATTTTTTAAAAAGTCTTCCTGAAAACCTCCTAACCCTCATTTTCTTTGCTATTCTCTTAAAAACAACTTTCTCTGTGAACTTGATGATGAAGATTCCAGAGGATGTAGAGAAAAAGCTCTTCCAAAGGAACTTGAAAGAGGCAAGGTTGAGAGTCTCAGAGATAGTTTCAAGAGAAACTGAAGATCTGGATGAAAGGCTTCTAACATCAGCCACCATAGAATCAATAGCAGAGAATCTAACAGATTCAGTCGTTGCTCCTATCTTTTACTACCTTTTCTTTGGAATAAATGGAGCCTTCCTCTACAGATGTGTAAATACAATGGATTCTGTGATAGGTTACAAAAACCTCAAGATAGGTTTTTTTGCAGCAAAGTTTGATGATCTTCTAAATCTAATTCCCTCAAGGATTGGAGCTTTCCTCATGCTTTTTTCTGCCGCCATCTTAAAAGAGAACTTTCAAAATGGGTTTAAGGTTTTTTTTAAAGACAGAGGAAAGACAGAGTCCCCAAATGCAGGACAGGTAATCTCAGTGATGGCTGGAGTTTTAGAAGTGCAACTTGAGAAGATGAATCATCATGTCATGGGCGATTCTAAAAAGCCCTTGAATCCATCCCAAATTAAGAGGGCTTTGAAAATTTTTCAAATGACGAGCTTCTTATTTCTGATTTTTTCATCTATTTTTCTGGTAGTTGTTGGAATTTGGAGGTGAGAGATTGCAAGAGATTGAGATTAAAGGAATTAGAGGATACATAGAAGGGAAAGCTCTGATAATAGATTCTGAAGAGGAGCTGAGAGTCTTGAGTTCTGGAGTCTTGAATGGAGGGTTTTATAAAACCAGAAGAATCGTCAACATGCAAATCCCCCACGATTACAAAGGCAAAACCCCAGAAGATGATCTCATGGAATTTGGAGAAAGCACTGTGGGAATGATGACTGCAGTCGACCTCAAAAATCTATGCATTTCAAATTTAGACAAAGTCTGTGCCATTTCAACTGCAGGTATTTTAGGAAAAACCATAAATGTAGTTCTCTTGATAGATGCAAACCTTTGCTCTTCTGCCATGGTAGAAGCCCTTACAGGTTTAACAGAGGCAAAGGTTCAAGCCTTAAATGCTCTCGATCTCAGAGATAACTCAAATGCGAGATATGGAACTCCCACAGATTCGAGCTTGGTAGCTTGCACTTCAAGAGGGGAGAGGATAAGGTTTGCAGGTTCTGCAACAGAGCTTGGAAAATCCATAAGAAAAACCACAAAATCTTCTGTATTTGGGGCTTTGATGAAGGAGGAAAAACTCAAATCCTCCAGGACTTTGATGAAGAGAATGGAGGAGAGAGGTATTTTCGTAAAAGACCTCCTAGATGTGGAAGAGAGGCTCTACATAGAAAACGAAGAACTTTCAAAGCACGAGTTTTTGAGGATCTTTGAGAGAGAGCTTGAAAGAATCTCTGAAGATATAAATGTCTCCTCTCTGATAATGGCTGCTTTGAGGTTGGATGAGGATGGAAAAGCTGGACTGATTCCCAACCTTAAAAAGGATGAATTCTCAAAGGACCCAATTCATCTTCTGGCAGATGAGATTTTGGGAATGCAGATTGCATCATACATAGGAGGAACTCAGGCCATCTTTGAGTTTCTGCGAATTGAAAGAGAAAAGCCAAAAATCATATCAGAGTTGGATGTATTTGCAGACGATGCCATTTCAGGACTTCTTGCAGGGATTTCTGCAAAAATCTTTTCTGAGGTGAGGAGATGAGAGAACTTGAAAGTGTCCTCTCATTTCTAACCATTCTTCCTCTTAAAAGCTATGAACTTCAGGAGGTTTCAAAAAATGCATTCCTTTTTCCTCTAGTTGGAGGAATGATTGGAATACTTTCTGGAATAGTTGCTTTACTTTTAAGAAATTTCCTATCTTACACCGTCAGTGGAGCTTTGACCTTTGGCTTCATTCTCCTTTTTACAGGATTGCACCACACAGATGGGCTTTTGGACTTTGGAGATGGTCTGATGATTCAGGGAAATAAAAATGCAAAGCTCAAGGCGATGCACGATAAAAGACTTGGCGTGGGAGGATTTGTCTTGGGCTTTTTAGTTCTCTTAACTACTTTTCTATGCATCTCAGAGGTTTTAAAACTTGAGGATGGATTCATCATCCTGGCCTTGATTTCATCTGAAGCTTTGGCGAAGTTTTCGATGAACACCTTGAGCTTTTTTGGAAAGAGTGCATCAAAGGGAATTGGGAGTTACTTTTTAGAAGAGATGAACCTTAAAAGATACATCTTCTCCTTGATTTTTACTCTCTCAATCTCCTCCACCTTAAAAATTTTTGGAATCTTTTTAGTGATTTTTACCATAAGCTTTTGTTTTTTTCTAAACTGGCTCTCGAACAGGAACTTTGGAGGAGTAACTGGGGATGTTTTGGGTGCTTCAAACGAGGTTTTAAGAATGCTCGTTCTACTTATTATTTTGGGAAAAGAGGCGATTTTTTGAAAGCATTGATCATGGCAGGCGGGAGGGCAAAAAGACTTGGAGAGGAAAAGGCTCTTTTGGAAATTTGTGGAAGAAAACTCATAGATTATGTACTATCAGCATTGAAAGGTTTTGAGATCTATGTGGCAATTACGAAATATACTCCAAAAACTAGAAGATATCTTGAGAAAAGGAACCTAAAGATTATAAAAACCTCAGGTAAAGGCTATCTCCGAGATGCAAGAGAGGCAATTTTAAACTTTAAAGAAGAGGTTTTGGTCATATCCTGTGACCTTGTTTTGATGAGAAAAGATTTGATAGAGGAGATTTTTAAGGTTTTTGAAAAATCTAAAAAATCCTCTCTCTCAGTCTACATTCCCTTGGAGCTATTTGAAAAATTCCATCTTAAACCTACCTTGATTTTAGAGAAGAGAAAAAGAAAGCTCGTTCCTGCAGGTTTGAATGTGATAGATTCAGGAGAACTCAGAAAAAACCCTTTAAGAGAACTTGAGGAGGAGATTTTTATCTCAGAGAGAATCGAGTTTGCCTTGAATGTTAACACCAGAAAAGATTTGAGGATGGCTGAGAAGTTTTTATCTAAAACGAAATTTCTTTGATGCTCAATGAACTTTTCAATCTCTTTTCATGATTTTGGTTGAATTGCGCATCACAGCAAACTTATGTGATTCTCATCATCTTATGGTTGATTAACAATGTTGATTATCAACTATCCATCAAATTCAAGTTCGTATTGAATTAAAGGGAAAATCTACCAAGGATAAACCTTATAAGAATCTCTTGAAACCTTTAGCATGTCAAGGAAAGTAGCTATAGTTGGGGGTTCACTCTCCAAGTTTGGGGTAAGGAAGGCCAATTTCAGAGAGTTGATCCAAGAGGCAGGAAAAGGACTTTTTGACGATGTTTCTAATCTAGATAAAAGGGATGTAGATTCTTTCTTTTGTGGTTCTGCAATGCCTGAAAGGTTTGCATTTCAGAGCTATGTCGCTCCTCTTGCCGCAGCTCAGCTTGGAATTAAACCCTTTAAAGTTACAATGAGGACAGAGCTTGCATGTGCCACAGGGCAAGCTGCCATAAGGGCAGCTTATGCCTGTATATCTGCTGGGCTTTCTGAGATTGCTTTAGTTCTTGGAGTTGAAAAGATGAACGTACCAAACATGGCAGAGGGACAGGCTTCTATGGCCTCTGTTTTTGATAGAGAGTGGAATGGGGTGCATGGGGTAACCGCTCCTTCCTTTTTTGCTCTCTGTGCTCAAAGACACATGCTCACGTATGGGACAACTCAAGAGCAAATGGCGCTCGTTTCTGTGAAGAACCACAAAAACTCCTCCTCAAATCCCTATGCCCATTTTCAAAAGGAGTTTAGCGTTGAAGATGTGATGAACTCTTTTGTGATCTCTCCTCCACTGAAACTTTTAGATTGTTCTGGAATCACAGATGGAGCAGCTGCTCTTTTGATGACTTCTGCTGAGAGAGCAAGAGAGTTCACAGACACTCCTTCCTACATCCTTGGTACTGCCCAGAATGGCTCAGGAATGCTCGTTGAAGAGCTGGAGGGATTATCCAACTGGTATCCTTTGAGAAGAGCTGCAAGAGATTCCCTGAAAAGTGCGAGAATCTCTTTAAATGAGATAGACCTTGCAGAGCTTCACGATTGTTTTACCATCTCTGAGATAATAGAGTACGAGGAGCTTGGATTCTGTGAGAAGGGGATGGGAGGAAGATTCATAGAGGAGGAACAATCCTACATAGGAGGTAAAATTCCTGTAAACACTGGAGGAGGACTTCTTGGGTGTGGTCATCCCTTAGGTGCCACTGGAGTGAGGCAAGCCATTGAGATTTTGTGGCAGTTCCAGAGTAAAGTTCACCCCTCAAGACAAGTCGATGCAGAGATTGGGCTTGCTCACAACCTCTCTGGTGATGCAAATGTTCATTCCATAATGATCTATGGGAGGGATTTGAGATGAAACCTTATCTTTTAGACTTCTATCCACTGCAAGGTGAAAAGTTCACGAGAATTCATACTTTCTTTGAGAATCTAAAGAAAGGTAGGTTTACCACAACGCAATGCAAAAACTGTGGTGAAATTCTCTGGCAACCTCGTCTCATCTGCCCTCACTGCAATTCAGGGGAAATGAAGTGGGTGGAGCTTCCAAAAGAAGGGAAGTTGTACGCCTTCACCCAGTTGAACGTAGGAGTTCCCATGGGTTTTGAGAAAGACCTTCCCTACTGTGTTGGTGTTGTAGAGCTTGAAAACAAGCTAAAGATTTTGACAAGGATTGATGGAGCGAGCTATGACGATTTGAAGATAGGAATGGCTCTAAAGCTCAAGATATTTGAGCTTGAGGATGGAAGAGTTTGGTTCAGGTTTGAGAGGAAGTGAAATGAAATTATGGGTGTAACAACCTCATCCCATCACCTTTATAAATCCTATAATCGTAGATATAGTATGCGAATTCCTCTTCCTCCAATACTTGAACCATTCGAGAACAAGTTTTCATCTTACCTGCCTCAAGAGCCTCAGATGATAGATGCTCTGATAAGGCAGGCTTTGCGTGATCTATCCTACCAAGAGCTCCTTCAAGAGACCTCTCTCTATCACAGGATATTTGGAATGAAGCTTTTGAAGGTTTGGGATTTGAAGGATTTCAAGATCATGCTCTTTTCTGTTTATGAAAGGCTATCGAGAATCGAGGTTGAGAATTACAAGAAGAACAAAAAAGAAGGAGATGAGATTCTCTACAACCTCTACACCAAGTTGAAGACAAAACCCTGGAGTTTTTCAAGAAAAGATGGAATGCTCCTCTCACTTCCGAGAGCTGTCATTGCTTTGCTCATAATAATAGCACCCCTCATAGTCACTGGAAGCCTAACCATAGACTATCTAATATTCTCAGGACTTTTGATAAACCTATTGTATCCTGTGCTTTTAAGGGGAGAAGGGGAGAGAACTAAGAGAGCGTGGAAACCTATCATAGATGCCATAGAGAAGAAACCCAAGCTCAAAGTTGAGAAGAAAAAACCAGAGCCTGCAAAGGACATGGAATTTGGTTTTGATGATAAAGAATGGGAGAGTGTTTGGGATTGAAAGCATCTGCCATAGCTCATCCAATTCAAGGGCTTATAAAGTACCACGGCCTTTCAAACGAGAGATTGAGACTTCCTTTTCATGACTCCATCTCTGTTTGCACTGCACCACTTCAAACGAAAACTACTTTTGAATTCTGGGATGAGGAAACTTCTGTGATCATAAATGGCAAACCTGCAGATTCAAGAACTCTAAAGCGTGTGGATGCAGTGGTTTTGAGGGTCAAAGACATCGTGGGCATTGAGGAAAACTATAAGATGGTATCTGAAAATTCCTTTCCCTCAAACGTTGGCTTGGGAGCCTCTTCCTCAGGGTTTGCAGCCCTCGCCCTTGCTTCTTCAAAGGCTGCGGGTTTGGACTTGTCTTTGAA
>JBHIDS010000067.1:0-11165 GCA_046760205.1 Candidatus Methanofastidiosia archaeon | reverse complement strand
CCAAGAGGTGATAGATTTATTAGTATATTAAGCTATCGTAAATCGGGACATTACCTACTATTTAATCTCCTTTCTTCCATTAAAAATGGAATTATGACGATATGAAAAACCTTTTCTTTTCGCCCTTCAAAAGAAGGGTGTGTATTGGATAGGTTCGACTAAATCATGACCCTTCTGAGGTCGACATTATGACTGAACTTGGTTCAAGCGGCTATCAAATTGCTTCATTGAGAGCGAATAGCTGATTGCCGCACAAAGCCAACACACACCAAGTTTTTGAGGAACTTGAAGATGCAGGAATTTGTGTTCTGCTCTCAAATCCATCAAAGACAAAAGCCATTGCCAGTTTAAAGATAAATAATGACAAGATCTCTGCAGGAATCCTTGCTGATCTTCTAAGGAGTAACTTAATAGCAAAATCTTATGTTCCACCGAGAAAAACAGAATCCATGCAATTTTGGCAAAATATCAGCTTTCCTACCAATCCTCAGATTTGTTTGGAAAGGCTGGTATCCTATGGCTTGAAGAGATTGTAAAAAACTCAAATGAGCTTTCAAGTATTGACAAAACAATCTTGAAGTGCTAAAATCATTGAAACAGCAAATACTCAATAACATCTGAAATAGCAGCATATTCAATGAAGGATTCAAGAGTATCACTTCTCATGACAATGCCAGGACTCGACTTTTTCTCTTCCATGTTGATCGTACTGGAGATAGGAGAGATAGGAAGATTTCAATCAGCATCAAAGCTTGTAGCTTGGGCGGGCTCCAGGATACAGGCAGTCAGGGGAGAGCACGAGAAGATTCGGTATCACAAAGAGAGGATCTAAGAGGATAAGATGGATTCTTGTTCAAGCAGCTCATGTTGCAATTCGTTATGATGAAAGACTTGGAAGGTTCTATGAACGCATAAGAAAAAAGAAGGGTCATCAAAAGGCAGTTGTTGCTGCAGCGAGAGAGATGTTGTTCATTATCTATCACATGCTCTCAAACAATGAGAAATACAGGGGAGAAAATCCTAGGCTAACCATGGCAAAATTTATAAGGATGGAAAAGATATCAAGAAAAAGGTTTTGTGTAAGCTAAGAAAGGGCACCTGCACACCCCAATTAAGGGCGTGAGTCAAGGTTTTTCATAGTTGGTTTAGTTCCAAACCTTATCCACCAATAAACTTTTCAATCAACTCATTCCTTTCTTCATTTTCAGTTTTTCTCAAGAGATGCTCTTTGTAGTGAATATCCCTTCCCGTATATTTTAAGTAATATTCCTCCCTTTTCAAGTCACGATTCATTTCCTCCAAAAACCTCTCAATTTCTTCATCTTTTATCTCCCTGTACCTATCTTTGTGAAGAATACTTTCCAATCTCCATCTTGGTCTAGGAGGGGGATTTTCATCTGCACAACCAATACACAACAGATACAGTGGCAAGACTTCTTCTGGAAGATTCAAAACCTTTGAGATTTCTTTTGCGTTATCCAAAACGCTTCCAACAAAAACAGAGGAAAGTCCAAAAGCCTCGCATGCCAAAACCATGTTTTGTGCTGCCAAAGTTGCATCAATTATGCTAAAGATTCTTGTTGAAGTCCCCAACTTTCTGCAAGCTCCTGCAAATTTCAAAACCCTTTTAAACCTTTTCAAATCAGCACAAACAAGTATTAAAACTGGAGCTTCTAAAACCATTTCTTGATAATTTGAAAGTCTGAAAATCTCCCTTCTCTCATCTTCAATTAGAATGAAGGAGTAGGTTTGAAAGGAACATGCAGTGGGTGCCCTTTGTCCAAGTCTCAATATCTCAAAAACAACTTCTCTTGGAATTTTTTCATCCTTAAACTTTCTTATACTCCTTCTCTTCTCAATTAAGCTTAAAAATTCCTTCAAAGAAATCACCAACCCTCTAAATCTTCAACAATGCCAAGGAGAAGATTTATCAAATTTTCAAAATCCTCTATGTGACAGCATTCAACTGGGGAGTGAAGATACTTTATCGGAATTGTTACTGGTGTCATTATTCCACCATACTCCTGAAATACAGATGCATCTGTTCCTCCACCAGTTACTCCAATTTGGAGAGGTATTTTTCTCTTCTCAGAAACTCCTTTTAAAAATTCTGAAAACCTGGGATTTGCAAATGCAGAGTTATCCAAAATCCTCAACACAGGACCATTCCCAAGCCTAACATCCCCTGTAAGGTTTGAGCAACAAGCAAAGGAATCCACAGCAATAACAAAGTCAGGTTTTAGGGTAGATGCCAAAACCTTTGCTCCTCTCAAACCAATCTCTTCTTGAACAGAAAATGCAAAGGAAATCTTTACCTTCAAATCCTTTGAAACTCTCTCTAAAACCTTCATCAGTGCGAGGCACCCAAACCTATCATCAATTCCCCTTCCAGCAAGGATGTTTTCGTTTAAAATTGAAAATTCTTTTTTGAAGGTAATTGGACTTAAAACCTTTATCCCCAAATCTTCACTCTCTCTTTTTGAAAAAGTCCCAACATCTATCTTTGTTTCATGCCAAGGAGTCACTTTGACTCCTTTTGAAACTTTTAGATGGGGGGGAACTGTTCCAATCACTCCTTCAACGATCCCCTTTTTTGTGTAAACATTAACATGCCTTCCTAAAAGCAGAGTATCATCGATTCCCCCCATCTTCCTAAATCTTAAACTTCCATCATCCTCAATCTTCGTCGCCACAAAACCAATCTCATCCATGTGAGCCACCATAACCAAATGTTTCCCCTCACCAATCTCCAAAATCAAATTACCAATGTTGTCTATTCTTGGCTCTCCAAACTTTATAATTCTCTCAAAAATCCAATTCCTAATATCCTCCTCATATCCAGAAACTCCAGGAATTCCAGAAAGCTCTCTTAGCTCTTCAATCAATTCTTTTCTGTTCATAACTGTAGATTATCTGTGATGTTTTAAACCTTTTCATGGAGTGATTTCATTCCTTGAGTTGACAGTACAACTTAAATTTTCATTGTAAAGTGATATCTCAATACTTTTTCAAAAGTTTAGTCCCAAAACCTTCTAGTTCTGGCATAAAGCCTCTCAGCCTCAAGAATCTCCTTTAAGAGTTCCTCTTCTGTAAGTTCAAGCCTTGAGAGAATCTTCGAGGCAACCCTTTCCCCTATACCTCTTCCAGAGAGGGTAAGAACTGCCTTCTTCCCGAAGCTCAAAACGAGAGTTGCTCTTTTCTTTATCTTGAAAAGAGTCTCTTGCTCTTTCTTAGTCAAGGCTTTCCTCTTCAAGGATTTCTTAACGAGCCTTGGGATTTCCTCGTCGTTGACATCCAACACAGTTAGAAATCTTGCTCCACATTTCCTGCACTCAGGGTACTCTGCAACACTCTTAACTCTAAAATTTGCGCTCCATTCCCCACAGTTCAAACAGAAGAGCTTTATTTTCTTGTTTTCAAGCCTTCTCCTCAAAATCTTTAGAATCTCTCTCTCGGGCCTTCTTGGAAATATGAGGTCTGAGGCATTCATTCTCTCAAGAATAGGCAGAGCCAAAAGAGAGGGTTTTTCCTTTCTCAAAATCCTGATTTTAAGCTCTCCCTTCTGAATCTTTTCCATTACTTTCATAGCTTTCTCAACATCCAATTTTTCATGAAATATCTCATTTAGGGTTTCCTCAAAAAGGGGAGTGCCCTCATATGCATAGATCAACCTTCTTATCAAAAATCTCTCAGATTCTCGAGAGATGGCACCAAATCTCTTGGCAACTTGAGTGAGCTTGTAGATGAAGAGGTTTGACCTCTTTAGGGTAATCTCCAAGATTCCCTTCAGATGTTTGGGAGAGGTTTCTAGGAGAATTTTTTTCACCTCATTGCCACTGGCTTTTACTGGGAACTGAAGAGCTATTCTCATGGGATCTGAGTTCATTTGAAGGCTTGCGCCCAGTTTTGAGGAGAGCAAAACAGAAATCAGTCTTCCCAGAGTTTCATTTGCAAGAGAGCCAAAGGGAGCGTGGATCACCACGAAATCCTTGAATTCTTCTATCAAAATCTCGTATGAACTTGGAATAGGATCATTTTTTTCATGCTCTTCAAGGTATTTCTTTAGGGCAGAGAAAGCCTCTTTGGAAATTGGATAGGATTTTGAAAAATTCTCTCTCATTTTTGCCACTTCCTGCGCCACTTCAAAGGGAACTGGAATGAGCTCCCCCTCCCAGGCTGGAATAGCTCCTATAACCTTGGACTCTGAAACCTCAACCCTGTCTTCTTTTATGTCCAGAAGAGTCCATGCTCTTCCCTTTACAACGAAGTTCTCCCCAATCTCTGCTCTCGTTGCTATGAACTCCTCATCTAAGGTTCCTATGTAGGAATTGGTTCCAACTTCAAAGATCTTGTAGTGCTTGGTGTCTGGGATCATGGAGAGATTCTCGAAGTAATAATTCATGGCAGATCTCTTTCTTCCAAAGTAACCTTCTTCTATCCAGATCAGCCTCAAGGCTTTTAAAAAATCCAAAACCTCTAGAAATTTCTCTTTTGAGAGATTTCGGTATGGATAAGCTCTTTTCACTACTTTGAAAGCTCTCTCAATCTCGAATCTGTACTCATCCATGAGGAGCCCAACGAGCTGATCTGCCAGAACATCAAGGGCATTCTCATAAATCCTCGTTTCCTCGAGTTCATTTTCAATCGCTCTCCTGGCAATAACAGAGGCTTCCAGAATATCATCCTCACTCACTGCAATTATGTAGGCTTTCGAGGTCTCCCCAATTCTGTGTCCAGACCTTCCAGCCCTCTGTACCAGACGAGAAACCTTTCTCGGAGAGGCGTACTGAATCACCAGATCCACAGAACCTATATCAATTCCAAGCTCCATACTCGATGTACAGACTATGCTCTTGAGTTTTTGAGCTTTAAAGCGTTTTTCAGTGTCTATCCTCATGTACTTGGATAGAGAGGAATGATGCACATCTATCTCATGAGTAATGAGGTTGAATCTTGAGGAGAGGGTTTCTGCCATCTCTCTGGTGTTTACAAAGACCAAAACACTCTCGTGTTCTGAGATGAGTTTCAAAATTCTCTCAATCCTAGAAGCAGTCTCTGTGTTTACCTGTAGAAAGTCAGAAAGCTCTGGGTTTTTCCCCAAAGGGTACTCCACCAAAACCTCCAAACCCTTCTCCTCTGTGGCATCCACCACCATGGCGCTTTTCGAGAGAAATTTTGCAACCTCTTTTGGGGTTCCAACTGTGGCAGATAGTCCAATCCTTTGAAATTTCATTCCACAAAGCTCTACCAATCTCTCAAGTCCTAGGGAGAGCTGGATTCCCCTCTTTTCCTCAACAAGCTCATGAATTTCATCAATGACCACGAACCTTAGAGGAATCAAGTTCACCCTCATTCTCTTGCCAATGAGTAAAGCTTGAAGAGTCTCTGGAGTGGTTATGAGTACATCTGGTGGATTTAAAGTCTGTTTTCTCCTCTCACTTTTGGAAGTGTCTCCGTGCCTTACAGCTATCTTAATTCCCAATCTCTCTGCCCACCACTCCAATCTATCCAGAAGGTCTCTGTTTAAAGCCTTTAGTGGAGCAATGTACAAAACCTTGATTCCCCCTCCCCCAGATTCTAGGAGGTTGGAAAATATGGGAAGTACTGAGGCTTCGGTCTTTCCAGAACCTGTTCTTGCAATGATTAGGGTATCTCTTCCAGAGAGGATTTTTGGAATCCCAAGCCTCTGGGATAGGGTGAGGGATGAAAATCCCCTTTCCTCAAGTAAAGAAATGATCTTTGGATGAAGGTGTTTCATGATACATCTTAGAAAAATATCTTATTAAGATTTTGGATTAGAAGTGCAAGAATAAGGGTTTAGGCTTATTTTTTAATGAGAGTTGCCAAGGTGTTTGTGTAGATGGCTGTTAGAAGCTCCATCTTTTCCTTGTCCTCAATATCAGGTACGAGAGCGGCAGTTGCCACAGTTTTCAAAACCATGGCTTGAAGCATGGCTAACCTGGTTCTCTCAACTTCCTCCTCCACCACTGGAAGACCTGCAGCCCTCATCTCCATTCTGATGTTCTCTCTATCGAGCTCTATGAGCTCCTCCTCGGTCATCTCCATGGAATCACCTGGCTCAAATTTTTCGTTCCCTTTATAAAGCTTTGCATAAGTTGGTTCTCATCGTCTTATGACTGATTAACAATTTTGATTATCAACCTGAAGGTGATGAGAACCTTTAAAAGTATTGAACCCTACCAACAAACCCCCTCATAGTACTTGCACTTGACATCCTTTAGAAGGTATCTTCCATCGAAGATGTACTTTTGAGAGTAATCCAAGTCTTTAAATTCCTCCCACTCAGTTACAATGAGTATGTAATCACATTTTTTCAGGACTTCGTTTGCAGATTTGCAGTAGTTGATCCTATTTCCAAAGATCTCTCTTACCCTTTCCATAGCTTTGGGATCGTAAGCATAAACTAAAGCTCTTTGTCTTAAAAGTTCTCCTAAAATCTTTAGGGAAACTGCGTCCCTCACATCATCTGTATTCTTTTTGAAGGCAAGCCCCAAGACCCCAATTCTCTCTTTTTCAAGATTTCCAATTTTTTTCTTCAAAAGCTCCAAAAGCCTCAAAGGCTGGCTTTCGTTGAGATTTAGAACTTCTTTGAGTATTTTGGGAGTGTACCCTCTGCTTTCCGCATATCTAACAAAAGCTTTAACATCCTTTGGAAAGCAGCTTCCTCCAAAGCCTATGCCTGCGTTGAGATGTTGCGGATTTATCCTCTCATCCAAACCCACTCCTTTTGCCACATCGTACACATCAATTCCCAGGAGTTTACACAAGTTTCCAATCTCGTTTATGAAAGATATCTTCGTTGCTAGCATGCAGTTTGAGGCATACTTTATCATCTCTGCAGTTTTGAGAGAGCATCTCATAATTGGGCAGGAAAACTCTCTGTAAAGCTTCAAAAGAGTATCCCCGCTTCTCTCATCGAACTCTCCCAGGACTATCCTCGAAGGTTTTAGAGTTCCCTCGATGGCTCTTCCCTCTTGTAGAAACTCCGGGTTTGTACAAACCCCAATCTCTGAACCAACCTTTTTTTCAGAGTACTTCTCAATCAACGGAATCAAAACTTCCTCTGTTACCATTGGGGTAACTGTGCTCTTCACAACTATCAAATGATAGTCCTTTTTGTCTCTCAAAGCCCTTGAGAGCTGTTCGGTGGCGATTTTCATGGAGGATAAATCTATACTCCCATCCTCAAGAGAGGGAGTCTGGACACAGAGAAAGCTCATCTCTGTTTTCAAAGCAATGTTGTGATCGGTGGTTGCATGCAGATTTTTTCTGGTCTTTCTCAAAAACTCTTCAAGATTCCTCTCAAACATTGGGGGAATCCCCTTTCTTATCTTTTTCACTTTTTCAAAATCTAATTCTATCAAGAAAATCTGATGTCCAAGGGAGGCAAAGACCACACCTGTTGCAAGCCCCACATAGCCTGCCCCAACTATGGATATTCTCATGCCCTGGATTTGAAAGAGAGCTTAAAAGGTTATTTGTAATTTGAAATGTCAATGACGTTTTTCACCTTTTTCCCATCCAGATATCTCAAAACGTTCTCTATGGAGACCTCCATCATTTTCTCCTCGAAATTCTCAACTCTGGCTGCAACGTGAGGAGTCATGTAGAAGTTTTCAAGCTCAAAGAAGGGATAATTCTGGTAAACATTCCTGTAGTCCCACAAGACATCTGTTCCAAACTGAAATTGCCTGTTCTCTTTCAGATGGTGATAGATTGCCCCCTCATCCACTATGTTTCCACGAGAGACGTTTACCAAGATTGCATCCTTTTTCATCATAGAAAGTTCTCTTTCAGATATGAGATTTAAGGTTTTTGGGGTGAGGGGTAAGGTGAGTACCAAAACGTCTGCGTCTTTCAAAACCTCTTCAAGTTCTTCAGCCTTTGAAAGAAAGTCGCAGGGAAAGCTTGAGATTCCTCTTCTGTTTATTCCCCAAATCTTCATTCCAAATCCTCTCCCAATTAGAGCCACTTCTCTTCCAATGCTTCCAAACCCAACGATTCCCAATATCTTTTCCTTCAAGGTCTTTGAAGTGATATCCTGTTTCAAAATCCCTTTTTGCAAATTTTTGTGGTGTTCTTTAAGGTTTTTTGAAAGGCAGAGAATGAGAGAAAAGGCGTGCTCTGCAATCTCTCTCGAAAGTGCTCCAGAACCACTGCAAAGTAGGACATTTGGAATTTTCTCAAAAGGAAGATGGCCCACCCCAGCAGGTAAGGCCTGGATGAAGTCCAGACCTTTCATCTTCTTAAAATCAAGTTCTGTGCCAAAGCCCCATCCCCAAAGAATGATGTTTGTATCATCTTTAGGGGTGAACGAAAGCTCTACCCTATCTCCCAGCCTCTCCTCAATCAACTCCCTTAGCTTTGGTGTTAATCTGTGAAGCACCAAGAGTTTTTTCATGCTTTGAATTGACTCATCATTTATAAAGATTTCAGTTTTAACTTTTGTGTTAGAATAAGATTAACTTGAAAATTTTAGAATCTTTTTGTTGTATTCTTATGAAAAAATCATTAAATATTTATTTTTTAGTTAAAAAAAGTTTATAAACTAAATTTTTACAAATTTAAGTCGATGAATTCGATGTTTGATGAATTTCCAAGAAAAGTTTTGAAGAAAATAAAGCCATTATATGTTAGAATACTTCTGACCATCATCCTCATAAGTCTCCTTTCAAACCTTACTCTTTTAAACCTAAATCTTGAAAAAGATGATATAATCCAATCTCAAAATTACGATTTAGAAAGGATGGAGAAGGAGATTTTCAATCTAAGAAATGAGATATATTCTAAAGAATTCACTGAGAGGGAAAAAGATAGAGAGATTAGATTGCTGAATCTTGAGAGAGAAAGTCTAAAAAACGAGGTTTTGCGCTTAAAGGATGTAACTTTTTTGGAATTTTTGCATCTGAATTCTATGCCCTCATTTGCAAAGAGTAAGATTTACTTTGTGAGAAGGGTTCAGGTTGAGGACAGAGAGTACCTTGCGGTGGTTGACTATTCTTATTATGAGAGTCTAAAAAAAGATAAGATTTTGATCTTCAACGAAAATTCCCTTCAAAGAGTTTTTCTTCCAAAAAGTGATGAGTTGAGATACATAGTTTCTCAGTTTGAGAGAGACTTTGAAGATCCCTATGAAATGGCAAACGCAATGTTGGGGTTTGTGCAAAATCTTGGGTACAGGGTGGATGAGTACAATAAGAATCGAATAGCAAACAATCTCACCCAGTACGCGCCAGTGACTCTTGTGGATTCTGGGGATTGTCTCAATCTCTCCATCCTTCTCTTCAATCTCTATTGGATTGCAGGTTATGATACCATATTGGTTCAGTTTCATGACCACGTCATGGTGGGAGTGAATGTTGAGGGTGAAGGAGCTTCTATTATCCTTGATTCGAAGAGATACCTTCTTGCAGATCCAGCCCAAGACTTTCTCCAACTCAACCTTGGTGAGATTCCTAAGAACTACCTCAAAAAATCAATTGTAAAAATCTACACTGTTGAGTGTTCTGAGGGCATGGGTTGTGAGGTTTCTTCTTTCTCGAGTTATGAATGGGGATAGGTTTTAATTAAATCTTAGCTATTACTCAAAATAACGTTATTGTAAATAATGAATATTCATCAACCCAGAAAGGCGTGCTTTCTTTTAATGCTCAGAACTCTTATGGCAACATTTATAAGAAACTCTACATAATATTTCAAAGGTGGTTGAATGAGAAAGGTTTTGGTTATTTTGGTTTTAGGGGTTTTGGTTCTAAGTTCAATGCCATCTTCAGCAAGAGCTTTTGGAATTGATTTGGAATATACAATGATTGTTGAAAATCCTGAGAGCCACAAAGTACAGATTGAGTTGGTTGTATCAAACTTATCAAGCTCATATCTGAACTTAACATTCTTTAGGTTATTTGATTTTTTTCCTCATGAAGTCACTGATTTTGAAGCATTGGGAGAAAATGAAGAAATTCTAAAAGTTAATTTTTCAGAGGCTGAAGGACAAAGATTTTGGAAAATGAACACATCTCAAAATAAAAAAATCAAAATCACATATACCCTTAATGTTAGTTATTACTATGATTTGAGTAGGGATGAGGGATATAGGGGTTATTTAGGTAAAGAATATGGAATGTCGATGGGGGCTTGGACATTTTTGGCACCAACTGGAAGTGAGATAAATAGAATAAAAATAAATTTTAACTTGCCAAAAGGTTGGAGAGCCATCACACCATGGAAAAAATCTGGAAGAGGATATGAAACTAATGATTTTGAATATTTTATCACATCAGTTTGGGCAATTGGAAGATTTGATATTTATCAAAGAAAAGTTTTTGAGACAAAAGTTAAAATAGCAATTTATGAAGAATGGGATGATGAATTGAAAAATCAAATTGCAGAATATTCTTTTAAAATCTTTGAATATTGTAGAAATCTTTTTGGTGAACCATCTGTTCCATATTATGTGGCGGTTTATGTTCCAAGTACACATGATGGTAAGAATATGAGTTGGATAGAGTGGACTCAAGGTCAAGGATTAGTAATAAATCCAAAGAGTGAATTAATAAATCTTGTTGGAGAATATGCTCATAGAGTGTTTCATACTTGGAATGGATGGCGAAAATTTGGATTTAGTCATGGAAATAAAGAATTCTGGTTTATAGAAGGGATGAACATCTACTACGATTGGGACAGAATACCTTTTGATTTAGGACTGGATAAATCACACTCAATTTTGAAATCCTATGACTATCCCACCTATTTGAATAAATATTACAATACGAAGTGGGATGTTCCAGTTGTTGATGCATGGAAATTCAGAAGAACGGAAAACAACTATGTACATCTTTTTCTAAACTATAGAAAAGGGGCACTAATCTCTTTTCTCTTGGATTGTGAAATTAGAGAGCGAACAAATGGAGAAAAAAATTTGAATGATTTGATAGGAGTTATGTATTCAAAATACGGAAAGTTTGGTAATGTAGAATCAGGCTACTATAGTATTCCACCAGGAACAATAACAAAAAAACTTACAAACTCCATGATCCTTGAGGAATTGAATGACCTAACCAAATCTGATTTCTCAGAGTTTTTCAATGACTATATCTATGGAATCAAGAAATTAGAATTGGATAAATATTTCAAAGATAGTGATA
>JBHIDS010000066.1:0-11218 GCA_046760205.1 Candidatus Methanofastidiosia archaeon | reverse complement strand
CCCTCAAAAATCCCTCCGCTTGTCTGTACTGCAGAAAGAAGATTGTCTTGATGAAAGCTACGAATTTCATAAAGCACATGGGAAACTCAAAAGGTCTTCCTCTCTTGCTTTCATTCATTTTGTTGAGTTCTCTATTCCAGGATTTGAGAAAGTCAAGAGAGAGGTAGAGCTCACCTCTTTTCACCAATTTTTCATTATACTTAGCCCAGTTTCTACTCATGGGTTTGGTTGGTTAATCTAAGGTTTAAGTTTTCTATTATGGCCTAACCATAATAGAAATCATGAAAATGCAAAGCATTTTCAATGACTTTTCGGTGGAATTATGCAACACAACAAATGAATAAAAAAACTCATAAACTTCAAGATTCAAATAACTATGTGATTTTATGAAGAAATTTTTGACAACCACATTGATTTTAGTACTGTTTTTTTCATGGAGTACAACAATAGAGAGTGAGAGCAAAGGACTGGACATAGAGTTGGAGCAGATATATGAGATTTTTCCAGAAAGAATCGAGATGACTTACAAAGTTGCAATAACCAACAACACTCCAGAAACGTTCAGAAGCTATCAAGGGAGAGTTCTTTTCCAGCAATTTGAAAATCTTGAAGCCCAAGATAAGGATGGAAGCATAGAAGTGATGAGGGGTTTGCTGGGATTCTATGTAAATTTTAGAGAACCCCTAGAGTATGGAAATACTTACAATTTCACAGTTTATGGAACTTTCCATCCTATTCCCATATATGAAATAGAACGTTTTGTAATATTCTATCCTATTTTTGACTATCATCCCACAAGACTTGTGGTGATTCATCCTGAGAACATGGTGGTGGACTTTCCATTTGAAGGAGAGAGGAGTGTTTCGGGAGGAAAAGTTACATTACAACATGACGTTGAGAATATGGTGTTAGTTACGATTTTCATAGAAACTTTTGATTACCAGGAACTAAAGAAAAGCATAAAATTGAAGGGGAGAAAACTAGATATTATAGCCAAGTACTTTGATTCAGATTTTGCAAAGAACAACCTAGAATTGGCATACGACATTCTCTCAAATCTTGAGAGATTATCTGGAGTTCCATTTCCAGTGAACATAGACAAGATATACATATTCCAGATAAGAAGAGAGGAATTTGGAACGACAGACCCTTTAGGAGTGAATCTTGGACAAACTGGAATAGCAACATACTACAAAGACAAGAAGGGAATTGCAGGCTTGATGTCTCATGAATATGCTCACTATTGGGTTATGGGAAACGAAAGATGGATTGATGAAGGAAATGCCAACTTCTACATGTACCTCTGTCTTCAGAAATTGGGATATAAGGATGAAGCTGAGGAAGAGCTTTCTAGTTGGAAAATGACCTATCAGAAACTCAAAGTTCCCTTATCTCAGGTTTCATACAAGAAATACAGTCAAGCCCCCTACACCGCTGGGGCCATGTTCATGTACGACTTATATGAGAAGTACGGACTTTCAAAGCTCCAGAAACTCAACAAATATATAATCCTAGAGAGAGTGAATTCCTTCGAGTTTTACTACTATGCAGAGAAAGCCTTTAGTAGAAATCTTTCGAGCATTTTTTCAGGTAGAATATTTGCAGAAGAGGACATGGAAGCGATAAATTCCTTCAAGAAAGCCTATGAAAACTATCTCTCGATGTATGAGAAGGCTTTAAAACTCTACAGAAGTTCTAGACTCAATACATGGGAGTGGGAGTCAGTAAGAGAAGTGATTCCAATACAAGTGGACTGGCAAAACTTTTCTACCACAGACATAGAGGATGAGATAAAGCTCTACGAGAAAGCCAAAGAAGTGATTCCACTTTATCAAGAACTCCAAGGTATCGTAGAGGAGAAAAAAAGGGAGTTTGTATTGAAGGGAGTAGAAACTGAGCTCTTAAAGGAAGAGCTTGAGGATATTAAAAGTGACATCGAATACAGAGAACTCTTAGATGCAGAGGAAAAGATAGAGGATGCAAAAGTAAAGTTGGAAGAGATATCGAAAGCCATCGAGGATGCTCTTCAAAGCTTTAATGAGATAGAAACAAAGGTGGAGGACGCAAAGGCAATCCTTCCTGAAGGACTTTCAATCTCAGAGATAGAAAAGTCGTTTGAAGAGATCCAAGATGCCTTGAATTCCATGGACTTTGAAAAAGTCTTAGAGCTTTCAAATGAGCTTGAGCCCAAGGTGGAAAAGATGTCTCAGGCTTTGGAGAAAATAGTAGAAGCCATTGAGTCCAACGAGAACAGGGGTTCAGGAAAGGACTCCTCTTCAGAGATTTCCCTGGCTTTTGAAGCCTTCAACTCAAGCGACTACATTTCAGCCATTGCCCATTCAGAGGCAGCTGAAAAAATCAATAAAGAAAAAGAGGCTGGTCTTGGAGTTTTAGTTATCATAAGCTTGATCTTTGGGATTTTATATCTGAAAAAGAGAATCTAATCTCTTTTCATTTTTAACTCTCTCAAAATTTTAACCATCTCATCAGAAAATGAAAATCCCTCAGTTCTTACGTTGAAACCACAGAAAGGGTAGTATCTGAACTCCTCTGAAACCACCTTTCTAAAATTCCTGCATTTCATGATTTTCTAAGGTTGGCAAGTATTTGATTTTTCACCCAGATGAAAATGAATGATAAATCATTTATATTACAAAATGAGAAAACTCATGAGTCTAACTTTCCCTTAAAAATCCTTCCATCCTAGATTTAGATAAGTTCAATAAATATTGAAGTTAATCAAAAGTTATTTATATACCTTTCATAAAAATTATTTTATGAAAATAAGAGTGATCTTGGTCATGGTAACTCTCCTTTCTGGCTGCATTTCTCAGAGAGAGGAGTCTCCTCATGAGAATGTCATAAAGGAGAGCTTTGAAAACGAGTTTGCAGTGTACAATCCAATTTTGGTTAAAGTAGATCCCAAAGTAGAGGGGTACTCTCTCCTTTTGAGTGAAACCAAGAATGGAAACTCTTTTAACTTCAAAGATAGAGAAAGGGAGTTTCTTCAAAAGAATGGGTTTTTTGTGAAAAAAGCAAACCACAAACAGTTTTATGAACTGTACAAATTGAACACGAAAAGAGGAATTCCAAACTTCATAACCACAGACTCTATGCTTCATGCCTTTCACATTCTCTATGACTACACTTTGAGAATTGCAGAGGAAGAGAAACTCCTGCCCGAACTCGAAGCTCTCACTCTAAGGATGCTCCGTGAGAGTGAGAATCAGTACGAGAATTTAGAAAACCCAAAACTCAAGGAGGCTGCAAAGAGAAATGTTGCATATTTTTGTGTGGCAGCCTCACTTTTGAATCTTGAAGTGAGAGTTCCTTTCTATGTTCAGGAAGAGGTTGAAAGAGAATTGTCGCTCATTGAAAGTCATTCGGGTCTTGAAATCTCTCCAATTTTCTCTTATAAAGAGGACTACTCCCAGTACGTACCGAGAGGACACTACACCAGAAGCGAGGCTTTGAAGAGATACTTTAAGGTGATGATGTGGTATGGAAGAATTACCTTTAGACTCTCACCGAGAGAAAGAGAGAGGGGAATAGAGGAAACGAGAAGTGTCCTTTTAATAGTGCACGCCCTTGATGAAACCAACTCTCTCGAATCATGGGATAGAATTTACCAGCCGACGGTTTTTTTTGTTGGAAAAACAGACGATTTGAACGTCTATGAGTACCTGAAGCTTTTAAGAGAAGTGTATGGAAAAGAGTTTTCAGTTGATGTGCTTGAATCTGATTCTTTGATAGAGAAATTCATTGAGAAGGCAAGGCTCTATAGAAATCCAAAGATAAACTCTTCCTTCGTCACAGACCAGGAAGATTTTGAAGAAATTACCAAAGGATTCAGGTTCATGGGAGGAAGGTTCATTCCAGACTCCTACATTTTCCAACAGCTGGTTTATGATGAGGTTTTGTTTTATGAAGGTTCGGGTGAACCCTTCACTTTGGTGTACACAGAGGCAGGTCCTATAAGAGGATTTCCAAGGGGGCTCGATGTTTTTGCAGTTCTTTCATCTGAGAGAGCTTATGAGATTCTTGAAGAAGAGGGAGACACAGAGTACCAGAACTTTTTAGAACAGTTTACAAAGCTAAAGAGGGAATTCTCTTTCTTAAATCTAAACGACTGGGCTCAGAACCTCTACTGGAACTGGCTCTACTCCCTACTCCCTCTCCTAGATGAAAAGGGTCAAGGCTATCCGGTATTCATGCAGAATAGGGCATGGACTGAAAAGGAATTATTCACTGCCCTGGGCTCATGGACAGAGCTCAGGCACGATACTATTTTATATGCAAAACAGAGTTATACCATCAAGGCTACTGCAATGCCCATAGAACGCCTTTCAAAGGGATACGTGGAACCAAATCCTCACATCTATGCGAGACTTGCAGCACTCTCTTTCATGATGAGAGATGGTCTTTCAAAGAGAGGTTTACTTTCAGATGAATATGCTTTAAAACTCAAATATCTAGAAGATGTTTTGATTTCTCTCAAGGTAATCTCAGAAAAAGAGCTTGAAACAGAACCTCTAACAGAGGAAGAGTTGAAACTCATTTTCAACTTTGGAGAGATTTTGGAAGAACTTCTAAGCTTTGAAAAGGCAATTGAGCAAGAGGTAGATGAGAGTGTCGAGGTGGTGGCAGACGTTCATACAGATGTGAACTCTTTAAAGGTCTTGGAGGAGGGTGTTGGAAGGGTTTTTGAAATCTATGTAATTGTGGAGATAGAGGGTGCAACCTTTGTTAGCTTGGGAGGAATTTTCTCTTACTACGAATTCAAGCATCCTATGAACGATAGGCTTTCCGATGAAAAGTGGCAAGCTATGAAAAAACCAAATCTTCCCTCATGGACCCAGAGTTTCATTCCGACCTAAAAGAAGAAAAATAAGGGTTTTTTACCGAAAGCTTTATAAATTGAAGGGGGTTTTGACCAACGGAGGTTGATGAAATGATACTTTCACATAGACCAGCAGATAGGTTGATAAGGAAAGCTGGTGCAGAGAGAGTCTCCAAGGGTGCCGCCGTTGCCTTGGCAAAACTCTTGGAAGAAAATGGAATTGAGATAGGTAGGGAAGCGGTAGAGCTTGCAAAGCACGCAGGTAGGAAAACGGTGAAGGCGGAAGACATCAAGTTGGCTGTGAAGTAGATCGAAACTCAGGTAAAGCTTCAGAGAAAGGATCGAACTTCTCTGGATTTCTCACAAGCAAACACTTCAGAGAAACTTTGGAGTGGAGGCTTGTGGGAAGCCTTAAAATTCTCTTCACATCCACAGTTACCTTCCCATCCAGCAACTGGGAGTTGAGTTTTGAGATCTCGGAGAGAAGGAATTCTCTTCTCTTCTCTGTGAGAATTTCATCAAATTCTATCTTATTTCTCGAATTCAAAGCTTTCAGAATTTTCTCTCTTCTCTTTAGGATCCCCGGCACTTTGAGTTTTGAAACCCTTTTGAAGGTAAAATCAAACATCTTTCGAAAGACACGAGGATAACCTTTTTGCATGAAGAGGTCCCTTGGAATGAGAGATGCTGAGACATAGTCAAAGATGGCTCCCCTTTCCTTAAATTTCATTACCTCCTCGTCAAAAACTCGAAGATGATACCCTCTTCCAGAGTAAACCAAAAAAATATTATTAAACCCAAAGTCTAACTCCAAGGTTTTAGAAACGATGAGGGCAAGCTCTTTTGCATCCTCAAGACAGATCTCACAAACACTCCCTGGCTGGCAATTGCACCTCTTCACAGGCAAATCCTTTGCATCTATGTCAAAAACTAGTTCAGCCTTTTCATAGCCCTCTCTTTTTTCAGGTTTTTTGTAGTAAGAAACACTGGTGTAGATGGCGTAGGGGAAGTTTTTTCTCACAAATTTTTCAAGCTCTTTTAAATTGGAAAAGGCGTAGTACCTGCCTCTGGGTCCCAAACCATCTAAGTCAAAGGCAAACTCCCTTTTTGAAAGAGAATCCAAGATGAACTCTGGAATATCCTCCGCCCTCCACTCTTTTTTATAAAAGAGTTTTCTCTCATGAGGTGTTGCCTCGCGCAAGTGCATGAAGATATTTTCTCTCAGAGAATATAAGAATTTGCATAAAGACTTATAAACCTCAAGAAAAATAAAGGCTATGCGTCTAATCTTCTTCGACTTTGATGGAGTTCTAACTCCTACCTCCCATGCCTTGGAGATTGCAAAGAAAATTGGGAGAGAGAGGGAGATTAAAAAGCTCTTCAGTGGAACTTTAAACAAGAAGGTAGGCATTGAGTGGATTATTTTGAGAGGTTTGGAGTTTTTAAAGGGAGTGGAGATTGAGACTTTGGAGGATGTGGGGGAAAAACTACCTCTCATGAATGGAGCCGAGAGAACCATAGATGAGCTAAAGGCGAACGACTATCATCCAATTCTCATAACTAACGGTTTTAAAGAGGTTTCAGAGGTTTTTGGAAGAAAGCTTGGGATTTTGGAGTGCTATGGAAACTCTTTAGAGATAGAGAATTCAAAGTTCACTGGAAAGTTGAAAAAAAGAGAGCTTTTGAGTTTGAAGTCCAAGGGGGATTTCATAAGAGGTTATCTTTCAAGAAAGGGGTTTTCAAAAGAGGATTGCATTGCAGTTGGAAACGATGAGAATGACTGGTGGATGTTTAAAGAGGCTTTTTTTTCCATCCTCTTCAATCCCTCAAGAAGGCTTTTGAAAAGGTTAGAGGATTCCATTAAGAGGGCAGAGAGAGGAAGTAAGAGAGAATTCATAGAGCTTGCAAGGAATGTGGATGTGTACATCACCAAGGCAAACCTCGAGTTGATGCTTCCCTTTTTAATCCCTGAACCTACAAAGTTCCCAGAAAACGTTGAGATTGAGAAGAGGTTTTTATAGCTATTTTCCCCCTTTCTCATATGGTTTTCCAATTGCAGCAGGTGGCACTGCCCTTCTCACAGCTCCTGCCAACACAAGAATTGTCAAAATGTAGGGAATCATTTGAATGAATTGGAAAGGAACTCCACTGCCCTGTAGCTTCATTTGCAATGCATCTGTAAAGGCGAAGAGAAGGCTTGCACCAAAAGAACCCAAAGGTGTCCATTTTCCAAAAATGTTGGCAGCAAGAGCTATAAAACCTCTTCCTGCAGACATATTTTGGGAAAAAACATTCATCTGGCTTAGAGATAGATATGCACCTCCCAATCCAGAAAACATTCCTGAAAGAATCACACAAAAATATCTGACTCTGTACACGTCTATCCCCACAGTGTCTGCCGCCTCTGGATGTTCTCCAACAGCCCTAATTCTCAGTCCAAGAGGTGTCTTGAATAAAACTATATGAGATAAGACCACAATTGCAAGCATTACAAAAACCAAGGGAGATTGATTTTTAAATATCTCACCAGCAACTGGAATTTGAGATAGGACTGGAATCGATATAGTCTTTAGTCCCTGTACCCCTTCTGAGGCTCCCCTATTTCCCCAGATAATTTGCATCATCAAAGTTGTAAATCCCAAAGCAAAGATGTTAACTCCAACTCCACTCACAACTTGATTTGCCTTGAATTTTATAGAAAGCAAGGCATGAACAAAGGCAAGCATTCCACCTAAAAAAATAGCAAACAAAACTCCTATCCATGGATTTTGGGTGTAGTAGGTTGCTGCAACTGCAGAAAAGGCTCCAATCAAAATCATTCCCTCCAATCCAATATTTATAACTCCAGACCTTTCAGAAAAAGTTCCTCCAATAGCTGACAATGTTAGGGGTGTTGAAATTCTCAAAGTGGCAGATAGTAATGAAATCAAATCACCTAACATTTCTAATCCTCCCTATATATGATATAATTTGAGGGGCTGCAACAAACAAAATTACCAATGCTTGAATTACCAAAATCAAATCTGCTGGCACATCTGTTACTCTATCCATCGTCATTCCTCCACTTCTCAAAGCTCCAAACAAAAGAGCAGCCAAAACAACGCCAAAGGGATGGTTTCTTCCTAAAATTGCAACTGCAATTCCATCAAAACCATAACCTGGAGAAAATCCATCTATAAATCTCTTATGAAGTCCCATTACCTCTCCAGCACCCCCCATTCCCGCTATTGCACCGCTCAGAAACATTGCAAGAACGATATTTTTTGAAACACTTATTCCTCCATATTCTGCAGAAAGGGGATTTAAACCTACAGCTCTGATTTCATAACCAAGTGTAGTTTTCCACAGTATGAAGTATGCGATGTAAACACAAATAATGGCAAGAATTATTGCTGCAGAGAGTTGGGTATGAGGTATCAACTTTGGGAGTTGAGAACTTTTCTTGATTATTACAGTTTGAGCTACCCAGCCTTCAGCTTTAAAGGGTTTATTTACAAGATAGCTACAAAAAAGTATTCCAATATAATTCATCATGATTGTTGTAATAACTTCATGAGCTCCAAATCTTGCCTTCAAAAAACCTGGAATGATTCCCCATATTCCCCCAGCCGAAGCACCAAAAACGATAGCCAGTGGAATGTGGAAAAAAAATGGTAAATCAAAATAAATTCCAACAAAGGCAGATGCCAAAGCACCAACATAGAGTTGTCCTTCTCCCCCAATGTTAAACAATCCACATTGAAAGGCAAGAGCCACACAAAGACCAGTAAATATCAAAGGTGTTGCTTTGGTTAAAGTTTGAGCAATGGCATAATAATCTCCAAAGGCACCAGAAAAAAGAGCAAGATATGCTTTAACAGGGTTATATCCTGTGAAAAAAATTATGAGAAAGCCTATGAATAGGGCTAGCACCACAGCACCGATTGAAATACCTAAGTCTCTCAAGATTTGTTTTTTCATCATGAAACCACCTGCCCTGCCATGAGTAATCCTATCTCTTCCTCGGATATCTTTGGAGAGACATAGGAAACAATTTCTCCTTCATAAATTACCGCAATTCTATCACTCAATTTTAGAATTTCATCCAAATCTGCAGAAATCAGCAACACAGCTTTTCCCGAGTTCCTCATATCCAAGATTCTCTTGTGTATATACTCAATTGCGCCAACATCCAACCCCCTTGTAGGTTGAGATGCTATTATCAGTTTTGGATTTCTTGAGAACTCTCTTGCCACAACGACTTTTTGTAGGTTTCCTCCAGAAAGATATTTTGTAACAGTATTTTCTGAAGGTGTTCTAATATCAAATTTGGAAATCAATTCATGGGCATATCTTTTTGCAACTTCATAATCAAAGCTAAATCCATTAGAAAATGGTTTTTTGAAGTGAGAACCAAGGACAAGATTTTCTGTAACATCAAACTCCAATATTAATCCTATTCTTGTTCTATCTTCAGGAATATAACAAAGCCCTCTCTCTCTCAGATATCGTGACGGTTTGTTGGTAACATCTTTTCCCAAAAACTCAGTCCTTCCCTCGTAAACCTTTCTCAATCCTGTCAATACTTCTGCCAACTCCTTCTGTCCATTTCCCTCAACTCCAGCTATACCTAGAATCTCTCCTTCATAGAGTTCAAAAGATATTCCCTTCAAAACATCTACACCTCTATCCTTTGCCCTCAAATTCTCAACTTTTAGTATTCTCTTTCCCTTCTTTATCTCTTTCTTTTCAACTTCAAGAATTACTTCCCTTCCCACCATCATTCTTGCAAGTTCTCTCATATTTGTTTTGCCTCTTAAAACTGTTCCAACGACTCTTCCCCTCCTCAGAACGGTTATTCTATCACAAATTGCCAGAGGTTCTTTCAGCTTGTGGGTGATAAAGATTATGGTTTTGTTCTGTTCTTTCAAAGACTTCATAATTTTAAACAGCTCTAAAACTTCTTGAGGAGTTAAAACTGCAGTGGGTTCATCAAGAATCAAAATTTCAGCCCCCCTGTAGAGAGCCTTTAGAATCTCAACCCTTTGCTCAATTCCAACAGAAATGTCTTGGATTAATGCTTTAGCGTTAACTTTGAGAGAGTATTTTTGAGATATTTTTGATACAACATCAATAGCTTTCTCTTTGTCAAAAAATATTCCCCTCGTTGGTTCGATGCCTAAAACAACGTTTTCTGCAACAGTTAGGGTAGGAATCAACATGAAATGTTGATGAATCATACCAATGCCCAAGGATATAGCATCTTTTGGGCTATTTATCTCTACCATTTTTGAATCAAGGTAAATCTCTCCCTCATCAGGTTTCACCAAACCATAGATTATATTCATCAAAGTTGTTTTTCCAGCTCCATTTTCCCCCAATAGTCCATGAATCTCTCCTCCCTCTATTTCTAAATTGATTCTATCATTTGCCAATACCCCTGGAAATCTCTTTGTGATGTTTTTTATTTTTAACAAGGTTCTTTCCTCCGAAGAAAAAAATGAAAAGTAATTAATAAAGTTATGGTTCTGTGGGAACTTGGATTTCTCCTGAGGCTACTTTTTGCTCTAACTCTCTAACCTTTGCAACTATGTCTTGAGTAACAATTGATGGATTGTTATCAAGAACTGCGCCAACCCCATTTTCTTTGATTCCAAGATCATAAATCCCTCCACTGAAAGTTCCACCAATTACACTTTTTATAACCCTGTAAACTGCAACGTCTACCCTCTTAAGAGCACTTGTCAAGATATTGTCTGGAGCTAGATATCTCTGGTCTGCATCAACTCCTATGGCATAAATATCTCTTTCCTTTGCAGCTTCAATAACTCCCAAACCACTTCTTCCTGCAGCTTGGTAGACTATGTCAGCTCCCTTGTCAATCTGAGAAAGTGCCAATTCCTTCCCCTTTGCTGGATCAGCCCATCCACCGACATAGACAACATAGACTTCAACGTCTGGATTGACATGTTTTGCTCCAGCCTTGTATCCTGCGAGGAATTTGTTTATGAGAGGAATATCCATTCCACCCACAAAACCAATTTTGTTTGTTTCTGTAATCATTCCAGCAATCGCTCCTACGAGAAATGAACTTTCATTTTCCCTAAAGACAAAAGATGCAATATTTGGAAGGTCTACAACCATGTCTACAATCGCAAATTTTTGCTCTGGATATTCCTTGGCAACAACACTCAAGGCATCTGCCTGATCGAATCCAATGGAAATTATAATGCTGTACTCTCCACTCTTGGCGTAGTCTCTGAGAAATCCCTCATATTCTGCAATTGCTGTGGGTTCTACATAGTCTAACTCGATTCCAAGTTCTTGCTCAGCCTTCTTTGCACCTGCAAAGGCAGAATCATTGAAAGATTTGTCTCCCAATCCTCCAGTTGCCAAAAC
>JBHIDS010000065.1:0-11330 GCA_046760205.1 Candidatus Methanofastidiosia archaeon | reverse complement strand
TGTTATGGAAATACATAAATATAATTTTTCAACCTATCAGAATTAAAATTGAATCAATAGAAAATGAGGGAGAATGAAAATTATATGACTTTTTTCTTGCCTTCTGTCATGTGTTCAATATGATTTTCTTTATTTTGCTTTTCCATTCCTAAAATGTTTGAAATGCCAAAGAATGATGTTACAGACGAAGAGATATGCAACCTTTGCAATCCTGAGAATAATAGGAAATGGAAATGTAAGGAAAAGATTTAAATTCTTTTCTGTAAGAGTTAAATCATGAAATCTTCAAAGCATAAAAAAAGAGAAAGGGTTGAAAAGTTCTTCATTAAATATGAAAAAGTTATCTTTTCTATCATACTCATAGTATTCCTAACTTCTTTTACTTCTTTTTATATTTATCCTAGATTTCATTCTCGTCTTATCAGCACACACACATCTCTGATTTTTGATATATCTGATATTGAACAACTTACTTATTCAGAACCTTTATTTTACCAATGGCCACCACAAGAATATGAACATATCTTCATAAATCCAGCATTTGATCCTTCATCAAATGAACCTGAGATGTGGGGAAATATCTTTTATTCTATTGGTTTAATTCATCTTAAATGCTATTCAAACAAAAATCAATATGCAGTTACTGGAGCTGAATTTCAATGCACTTTTCATGAAAATGTTTTTGAAGATATTGTCTTTTTAGGATATCTAATAATCGATGAAAGTTCTTCAAGTCCACCAATAATCTACCATGAAACTTTTAATAAAGAACAAGCGAAAAAATTTCTCAGGAAATTGGATGAAAGTCAAAGTAGGACTGAAATTGACGATTACTTTACTTGGAAAGGATATCATGGCAAGTTGTATGAAAAGTCTATAATAATTGGAGAACCAGGCACTCACATAATCAAAGTATTTTTATTTTTTGATAAAATTGAAAATTATCATGATGATTGGAAAGTCATAGATGGACAGATTATTTTTATTGAAGGAGGCTCTGAAAATGTATATCCAAAATATTTAGCATATTTTGAATTTCAATACAAATCTATTAGTGAAGATGAATATAAAGAATTTGTTATAAAATTCTTTGCAAATGTTGTTGCTATAGGACTTGTTGGAGTCTGGGCTCTTTCAGGCATTTGGTTGAATCTGAGGAAAATCTATTTTGGGAGATAATAGTAGAAATAAAAAACTTTCAAGAAAAAATTCTCAACCTTCTTAAAGGAAAATCCTTATAAATCAAAATCCACAGTATCCTTAGGTGTTTAAATGGTAAAGTATCCCATAAAGGTCGAGTTAGAGTATGTAGAATCTGCCTCAAGACTTCAGCTTTTTGTGAGGATAGTTATTGCAATCGTTTGGGGGATAATTGCAAGTATCTGGGGATTTTTTGCAGAGATTGCAGTGATAGTTCAGTGGTTCTATGTGTTGATCTTTGGAAGAAGAGCTCAAAGTCTCTACAAATTCACAAGAGGTTTCTTCAAATTCTACCTCAGATATTTGGGCTATGTCTACATCCTTACAGACGAGATCCCACCTATAAGTGGGGAATAGTGAAATTCTAAATTTCTATTTTATTTTTTTCATAGTTTTGAATCAAGTAAAAGTAACATAATTAATAGGTATTTTCTAATTAACAAAATGAAGATTTGATTATAACCCAAACCACTATCTGCACCCAACCCCACCCCACTGTAACCTTTATAAAGGTTAAATCAAAGATTGTTCGTGGTTCGATGATAGAGATCAGGTTTCATGGCAGAGGTGGACAGGGTGCGGTGATAGCCTCCCAAATCCTCGTGGATGCAGCCTTTAGAGAGGGCAAGGACGTTCAAGCCTTTCCCTTCTTTGGCGTTGAAAGGCGTGGAGCTCCAGTTACTGCCTTTGCAAGAATCAGTGAGGGTGAAATTAAAATTAGGTCTCAGATTCGAGAACCAGACTTTGTGGTGATTCTTGCTCCCACACTCATAGGATTGGTCAATGTCACAGATGGTTTAAAAGAGAATGGTTGGATTCTCATCAACACAGAAAAAAATCCCCAAGATTTTGACTTCAAGCAAAAGATTTCAACTGTAGATGCAAGAGGCATTGCCATAAAGTACGGTTTGGGAACCAAAGCCTCTCCAATCGTTAATACCGCCATACTTGGCGCCTTTTCAAAAATCTCTAATATGGTCTCTATGGGCTCTGTAGAGGAGTCCATAAGAGAGATAGTTCCTTCAAAGATTGAGGAGAATGTGAAAGCTGCAAGAGAAGCCTTTGAGAGGGTGATTTTTTGAAAGATGTTAAGGTGATAACTTTCAAGAAAGCCTCTGAGCTTCCTCCAGGAGCAATCTCTTTGGGATCTCAGCTCGTGAACAAAACAGGAAGTTGGAGGGCACAAAAACCAGTCCTGGATAGAGAAAAATGCGTGAAGTGTATGCTTTGCTGGAAGTACTGTCCAGATGTTGCCATCTCGCCTGAGATAGAGATAGACTATGAGTACTGTAAGGGATGTGGAATCTGTGCCTACGAGTGCCCTACATATGCAATCGTTATGGTGGAGGAGGTGGTGGAGTGAGAAAGGTGATAACTGGAAACTATGCGGTATCCTATGGAGTAAGGGACTCAAGGGTTTCTGTGATTGCAGCCTACCCGATAACTCCCCAGACTCAGATAGTTGAGCTCCTCTCAGAGTTCGTTGCCAACGGAGAATTGGATGCCGAATTCATAAAGGTGGAATCTGAGCACTCTGCCATGGCAGCCTGCATAGGAGCCTCCATCACTGGAGTGAGAACCTTTACAGCCACTTCATCTCAGGGACTTGCCTTAATGCACGAGATGCTCCACTGGGCTGTGGGAGCTCGTACACCTGTGGTAATTGCAAATGTAAACAGAGCCATGGGTCCTCCTTGGAGCATCTGGACTGAACAGAACGACTCTCTTGCACAGAAGGAGACTGGATTGCTTCAGTTCTACTGCTCCTCCAACCAAGAGGTTTACGACACCATAATACAGTCCTTCAAAGTTTCAGAAGAGGTTCAACTTCCAGCAATGATAGTTCTGGATGCCTTCATTCTGTCCCATACCTATGAGCCTGTGGACATAATTTCAATTTCCCATGTGGATGAGTTTTTACCTCCCTACAACCCAAGATACACTTTGGATACAGAGGATCCACATGCTTTTGGTGGTCTTGGAACTCCTGAGATTTACATGGAATTGAGGTACAACATCCATGAGGATCATCTAAAGGCTTTAGAGCTCATAAGAAGGTATGGAAGGGAATTTGGGGAGATGTTTTCAAGAACTTATGATGTTTTTGAGGAGTATAGGTGTGAGGATGCAGAGATTCTAATAGTGATGGCTGGAAGTGCAGCCTCTACCGCAAAGGATGCTGTAGATGTTATGCGTGAAAGAGGATTAAAAATAGGGCTCTTGAGGATGAGGGTTTTGAGACCCTTCCCCAAGGATGATTTGAGGAAGGTTTCAAATAACAAGAACTTGATTGTGGTTATAGACAGAAACATCTCTTTTGGAAACGAAGGTATTTTCTTTACCGAGGTGAAGTCTTGCCTTTACGGCTCTGGAGTTCCAATTCAAGGATATGTGGCAGGACTTGGGGGAAGAGACATTCTTACAGAGGATATAGTTAAGATGACTGAAGAGGCACTTCAAACTAAACAGGTTGACTTCAAATGGTGGGGGGTGAAGTTATGAAAGAGCTCATGACCTCAGGTACTGTGGCTTGTCAGGGCTGTGGTGCCACCATCGCCATGAGACATGCCCTAGGAGCTTTGGGAGAAAATACCATTGTGATAATTCCAGCCTGTTGCTGGTCCATAATAGCAGGACCATTTCCTTACTCCTCTCTCAAAGTCCCACTTTTCCACACAGCCTTTGAAACAGCAGCCTCGGTTGCCTCGGGAGTGAGAGCAGCCCTCAAGATCAAGGGTAAGGATTCGCAAGTTGTGGCATGGGCAGGGGATGGAGGAACCTTTGACATAGGGATACAAGCCCTCTCAGGAGCTGTGGAGAGGGAAACAGACTTTATATACGTCTGCTACGACAACGAGGCTTACATGAACACTGGAATTCAGAGGTCTTCTTCAACACCCTTTGGAGCCTGGACCACCACTACTCCTGTGGGAGAGAGTAAGGCTTTCAAACTAACACCTAAGAAGAACATGATGGAGATAATGGCTTCCCATAAAATGCCTTACGTCGCCACTGCAAACATAGCCTATCCAGAGGACTTGCAGCGAAAGTTCAAAAAGGCAGGGGAAATCAAAGGCTCAAAGTACATCCAGATATTCTCTCCCTGTACCCCTGGATGGAAGATTCCACCCCACATTCCAATAAGACTTGGAAGGCTGGCTGTGGATACCTGTATATATCCTTTATATGAGATAGAAAATGGGAGATATAAGATAAACAGAAAACCCAGGATAAAAAAACCTGTTACAGATTATTTGAAGCTTCAGGGGAGATTCTCCCATGTGACTTCTGAGCTTGCAAAGGAGATTCAGAGGAGAGTGGATGAGGAATGGAATATCCTACTCAGAAAAGAGGAGGTTTTTGGATGAGAGAGATAAGATTCCATGGAAGAGGGGGGCAGGGTGTGGTAACTGCCTCCCAGCTTCTTGCAGAGACTGCCCTCTTTGAGAACAAGTACATTCAGGCCTTTCCAGAGTTTGGTCCTGAGAGAATGGGGGCACCCATAAGAGCATTTTCGAGAATAAGCGAGGAGAGGATAGATTTGCACTCGCAAGTCTACAAACCAGACGTTGTGGTGGTTATAGATCCAACCCTTTTGAGTGAAAAGATAGCAGAAGGACTTTCAAGAGATGGGATTCTTGTTGCAAACACCCCTCTCTCTCCCAAGAAGGTGAGAGAGCTAACCAATTTCAAGGGAAAAATCTTCACAGTGGACGCCACAAAGATAGCAAGAGAGGAGATTGGAAAACCCATAGCAAACACAGCTTGTCTTGGTGCATTGGTGAGAGCCACCAACATTGTGGAACTTGAGAATCTAATTTCAAAACTCAAAGAGAAACTCGGAGGTAAGTTCTCCTCAAAAATAGTTGAGGGAAATGCTCGTGCCATCGAGAGAGCCTTCGAGGAGGTGAGGGCATGAGATACAAGGGATGGAGAGAGATTCCACCTGGAGGAGTGATCCCAGATACTCCAACATCTCTCGAATACAAAACAGGGGACTGGAGGGCACAAAAACCTATTCTCAATAGAGAAAAATGCGTGATGTGCAGGCTTTGCTGGGCATACTGTCCAGATGTTGCAATCTCGCCTGAGATAGAGATAGACTATGAGTACTGTAAGGGATGTGGAATCTGTGCCTACGAGTGTCCCACTCATGCAATAGTTATGGTGGAGGAGGTTGATTGAATGCCAGGATTTGAGGATTTGGAGTTTCAGGTCATATCACAAGAACTCTGTAGCTTTTGTGGTACCTGCATAAATCTCTGTCCAAGAATAGGGATTGGAGAGTTAAAACCAATGCTCATAGACTACTGTACAGAATGTGGAATGTGCTATGCCTACTGCCATAGGGTGGGCTTTCCAAGGGTTGCTCTTTTAAAGCAGTTTAAAACAGAGGATACTGAGATAGGTCCATACCTTTTAATCTATGAAGCCAAGGGAAAGGTAGAGGGGCAGGACGGTGGAGTGGTTACAACTCTCTTGAAATTCCTATTCGATGAGAATTTGATAGACTCTGCAGTTGTGACTTCAGATGAGAGATGGAATCCAAAGGTTATGGTTGCAAGGGACATAAAAGACTTGGATAGATCCAAAAAAAGTAAGTACTGCCTATCCCCAACTGTCACAGGAGTAAAGGATGCTGGGAAAGAAATCGCCTTCGTTGGACTTCCCTGTCAGATTCAAGCTTTGAGAAAGGCAAAGTTCACCAAAACCTACGATGTGAAAATGGAGAGAGTGAAGTACTTAATTGGAATCTTCTGTTTGAAGAACTTTCAAACAACGCTTCTTGACGATTTCATTGAGAGAAAATCAAAAATAAATCTCTCTGAGATTACCAAACTCGACTGTGGGGGAAACAGGTTCTCTGTTTTTACCGATGGAGAACCTGCAATCCAGGTTTCCTTAAAAGAGATAAGCTCATATGTTGGAAAAGGGTGTCTTGTCTGTCACGACTTTGCAGCTGATTTAGCAGACATCTCTGTGGGCTCTGTGGGTGCTTCAAAAGGCTTCTCATCGGTGATCGTGAGATCTGAGAAGGGTAAAGATGTATTTGAGGGAGCTTTGAAAAAGGAGTATCTTGAGACAAGAGAGCTTTCAAACCTCAAAAAGATCATAAACCTTTCAAAAAAGAAGAAGAGAAATGCCTCTAAGGTTATAGAGGAGAGAAGAGAGAAGGGATTGAGAGTTACGAGGTGGTGAGGTTGAGGCTTGCTCTCTCAGGAAACGATGCAGTAGCCCATGCCATGCGCCAGATAAACCCAGATGTTGTGGCAGGATATCCCATCACTCCCCAGACCTTGAGTATCGAGAAATTCTCAGAGTACGTTGCAGATGGCTTGGTGGACACTGAGTTCATTTTAACAGAATCTGAACACTCTGCCATGTCAGCCTGCATAGGAGCAGCAGCCTGTGGAGGCAGGGTGATAACAGCCACAGCCTCTGCTGGGCTTGCCTTCATGTGGGAGGTTTTGTATGTTGCAGCCTCTACGAGATTGCCTATCACCATGTGTGTGATGAATAGGGCTCTATCAGGTCCAATAAACATCCACTGCGACCACTCAGACTCCATGGGAGCTCGAGACTCCTCCTGGATTCAGATATTTGGAGAGAATGCTCAAGAAGCCTATGACAATGCAGTCCAGGCTGTAAGGATTGCAGAACATAGGGATGTAAGACTTCCAGTGATGACCATGCAGGATGGTTTTATTATTTCCCACTCTGTTGAGAGGGTTGAGGTCTTGGAAGATGAAAAGGTAAAAAAATTCATAGGGGAGATCGAGCCTCTCTTTCCACTTCTTGATACAGAAAATCCTCTAACTTACGGTCCTCTCGATCTCTATGACTATTACTTTGAGCACAAGAGACAGCAGGCGTATGCCATGGAAAAATCTTTTTACGTGATAGAGGAGGTTGGAAGGGAATTTGAGAAAATCTCAAAGAGGGGTTACGGTCTTTTGGAAGGTTATGAACTTGAGGATGCTGAGTACGCCTTGGTTTGTCTTGGCTCAACTGCAGGAACGACAAAAGTTGCTGTGGATGAGTTGAGAGAGAAGGGCTTAAAGGTAGGACTCTTGAAGGTTAGAGTCTTTAGACCCTTCCCATATGAGCATTTGAGAGAATCGCTGAAGCACTTAGAGGGGATTGCAGTTCTAGATAGATCGGAGAGTTTTGGAGCTTATCCTCCCCTCTTTTCTGAAGTTAGGAGCGCCCTATATGAAGACAAAGTCAAAACCTTCTCTTTAGTTTATGGTCTTGGAGGAAGGGACATCACTAAACAAGATATAAAGAAAGTTTTTGAGGATTTGATTTCTGAAAGACTTTCTTTGAGAGGTTATTTGGGGGTGAGAGAGTGAACCTCAAAGAACTCTCTAAAAAGCCTGAAAATTTCACATCAGGACACAGAATGTGTGCAGGCTGTGGAGTTCCAGTAATTGTAAGGCAAGCTCTAAAGGTCTCAGAACACCCAATAGTGGTGGCAAACGCCACAGGCTGTTTGGAAGTAGCATCTACCATCTATCCCTATACCTCATGGAGCATACCCTGGATTCACTCTGCCTTTGAGAATGCCGCAGCCACCATCTCTGGTGTGGAAAGTATGTACAAGGTTTTAAGAAAAAGGGGAAAGCTCGATAAAAAAATCAAGTTTCTAGCTTTCGGAGGAGATGGGGGGACCTATGACATTGGGATTCAAGCCCTCTCTGGAGCCATAGAGCGAGGTCATGATTTTCTTTACATATGCTACAACAACGAGGCTTACATGAACACTGGAATACAGAGATCTTCTGCCACACCAAAGGCATCCTCCACAACTACCTCACCTGTGGGAGATGTAATCGTTGGAAAGAGGGAGTATCAAAAAGACCTCACCAGGATAATCGCAGCCCATAAAATCTACACTGCCCAGGCATCTCCATCTGAGATTTCAGATTTTACCTCAAAGGTGAAGAAGGGAATTGATGTGGATGGTCCAGCCTTCATAAACATCATAGCTCCCTGTCCCAGAGGTTGGAGGTCTCCAACAGAGATGAGCATCAGGCTTGCAAGGCTTTCCGTAAAAACCTGCTTCTGGCCGTTATACGAAGTTGAGGATGAAGATTTCAAGCTAACCTCTCTCTCGAAAAACATCGCTGAGGGAAGGAGGGAGAAGCTTCCCTTAATAGAATATATAAAGTATCAGGGAAGATTCAAACATCTTTTGAGTGAGAAAAACAAAAAGTTACTTTCTGAGATTTCCGAGAGGGTGGATAGGGAATGGGAGAAGCTAATGAGTATTTGTGGTTACTAATCTTCCAGCCTGAAAAACTCCTCCCTCCAGTACTTGGTGGTACCAATGACGATTCTGTAGTGCTTTGAATCAACAGACTCAAGCTTTCCCTTCGCATGAACTCTCTGTCCCTTTTCAAATACATCACAGTACATTCCCTCGTTTGAGACAATCTCTCTAACATCAAAATCTGAATCAACGTCCTCTGTTTCATAGATTGCAGGCAAAAAGATGGATTCCCTTGAATCTCTGATGGTTGCCCTAACTTCTTGAAGTCCACAATCCCTGTAAAACCTATCCCCCCAATCCTCTTTGATTTCTTCATCCTTCCTCACAGCGTGGAGAGAGAAGTACCTACCCTCATAAAATCCATAGTTTAACCTCTTCGAAGCGAGAAAGATAGCCTCTCTTTCACTTAGAGAAAAGTTTTTCATCCTTCTTTCAATCCAAGCCTTTCTTCTCTCAATAGGTCTTTCAACGATGGGAGATTCTGTGAGAAATCTCTTCACCCTTTTATAATTTTTCTCACCGTAACACAGAATGTCCATGTCTGAGAATTTGGGATTGTGAATTTTTAAAAGGATCGAGCCTGTAACCCCAAGATTCTCAAGAGAGATTCCACTCTCCTCCAAGATCAACTCACAGAACTTGAAAACCTCTCTCTCCAATAAATCAGTTTGCCTTGAGAAAATCTCACGCAATCTCCTCTCAGGATAGAAGTACTCTCTGACATCCTTCCTTGAAACCATGGAAATCTCAATGTCTCTCACAGGACAAAATCTCACATATTTTGGATGATTTTTCTTTAAAAACTCAAAGGTTTTCTCAACCTTTGAGACATGATAGAATGGAAGTTCTCTTCTCAAGAAATGATCTTTGTTTCTCCACTTTCCATGAGAAGTGGGAGAGTACTTCAGGTATGCGGTGTATGAATCTCCTGGATGAAGGTATCCTGCAAGACAGAAGTAGAGATTCTCTTTCGTTTGGAGAAAGTCTCGATCCTTGGGTTTTCGCATAATTTGGTTTAGAAAAGGTATATAAAGCCTTTGTTCTCCGAAATCTCATGAACCTCAAACATTTGAAAGAGAATCTTTTTTCGCCTTGGCTTTTCGTCTTTCTATTCCTCTCCTTTGTTCTCCTCTCTCTTTTGGGCTTTTTCTTTCTGAGGGAAAACCTAATATTTGAAATATATCCTCTAACCTTTTTTTACATCTTTATGGGTATTGGATTTTATGTTTTGGGGTTCAAGATAAGGCTGAGAGTTGAGAGGAGGATAACCTTACTCGTTCTGTTTCTCTTCTCTACTTTTTATGCAGTAAATGTCCACTCTTATCTTGGTCTATTGGTGGGGATCTTTGTGATTACGCTTTGTTATAACTTCAAGACCCTTGAGAGGCATGGACTCTCACTCTACCTCCTAGGTATCCTCTTACTTTTATTGGAGCTCCTTTACCTTGGAAAGCTTCCCTTGTTCTATCCTCAAATCAGAAGGCAGGCTATGAATGCTTTGTTCAACTTTGGATTTTCCTTCCTCTATCTTGGGATCAACTTTTATTTAGCTGAGAACGATCTCAAAAAGATTCTCCCACTTCTTCCTGCAGGTTTTCTCGTACTTCTGCTCTTTGGGCTCAGAACCTATTTGATCGTTGGGGTTTTGTCCTTTGGAATCAACGCCTACTATCTGAGAAAGATAGATATAAAAGAGATTTTTTTAACCGCACTCTTGGTGGTTCTCATCGTGGTTGGACTTGGATATTTAGTGGTGAGTTTTTCCTCACAAATCTTCCACTTGAACCCTATAGAACTCATTTTTTACAGGTTTGCATATACCTTTGGGGTTTTGAACAAGATAGTCTCTCTCTCAGGATTTTCTGGGATTGGTCATGGAAGACTCTGGCTCGATGTCTTTTCCTCCAAGTACATTGGGCTTTTGACCATTGGGTATGAAAGAAGCACCACCACAACTATTTTTGGCTTTTTGATAATGGATGGAGGTTTTTTCGAGCTTCCGATAATGACTTTCATGGGGGCAACCTTGAAATCTCTCTATCAGGAGATGAAAAAGAGAAGGGAGTTGATCCCTTACTATGCTATCCTCTTTTCCTGCATGCTCATCTCAATTGAGGTGGGAACCCTTCCCCTCATTTTGATAGGTTTTTTCATGGCACTCTATAGGATGGAGATTTAGTTTAATCAGTGGTTATCTTTATAAACCTCATCCCAAACCTTTCTTGTGAAGACCTCTCTGAGAATAGGAACCTTGTACCTGATGATTTCACAGATCATCTTTCTAATATGTAGCTATGCAATCCACATCTTTCTCGGAAGAAGTCTTGGTCCTGAGTTGTATGGTATATTTGGAGTTGTAATTGCCCTCGTTAGCATAGGAAATCTCTTTCTAACCTCAGGCATTCCCCAGGCAGCTTCAAAGTACATTGCAGAAAATGAGGAAAATGCGTATGTGATAGCAGAAAAAACCAAAAAGATACAACTAGTCCTCTCTATCTTCGCCTTTCTAATCTACTTCTCCTCCGCAGATTTGATCTCTGAAATCTTAGGAGATGAGACCCTCTCTTCTTTTATCAGAATTTCTGCTTTGATTCTTCCTCTCAGAGCATTCTATTCCACCCATTCAATGTTTCTGAATGGAATGAAGTACTTTGGAAAACAGGCGAAAGCCATGATCCTATACTCAACCTCAAAAGTCATTGGGGTTTTTCTTCTGGTTTTAACAGGTCTTTCTCTCTACGGAGCTTTCATAGGACACATCTTAGCTCCTCTCATTGCATTCTTTTTTGCAAAGAGGTCTCTAAGTTTTAAAAAGAAAAAAAATGAGTTTGAAACAAAAAGAATATTGAAATTTGCA
>JBHIDS010000064.1:0-11451 GCA_046760205.1 Candidatus Methanofastidiosia archaeon | reverse complement strand
AGGCATGTTATTTTGGCAGCTTCCTTTACCAGGCAACTAATAAGCTCGGCTTGGTTCCAGGCTACATGGCTCGAGAGTTGGGTATCAACATCCCTATGAGCACAACGGAGGCTGCCTGTGCCTCTGGAGCAGCAGCTTTAAGATGTGGTTTTTTGGCAGTGGCTTCAGGACTTGTAGATAACGCCATAGTTTGTGGAGTTGAGCAGATGACAGATGTTTTGGGAGAGAGGGTTACCTATGCCCACTCTCTGGCATCTGATGGAGACTATGAGGGGGCAAATGGTCTAACCTTTGTAGCTTTGAACGCTCTTCTCATGAGAAGGTACATGCATGAGTTTTCTTATGAGAGGGAAGATTTGGCAGAGTTTGCGGTGAATGCCCACAGAAACGCTGCGGGAAACGAGTTTGCCATGTTTCGACGAGAGATCTCTTTAGAAAACCTTCTAAAGTCCTCAATGGTGGCAGATCCAATAACGATCTTGGATTGTTCACCAGTTTGTGATGGTGCTGCGGCTCTGATTCTCTCTTCTCAAAGAAAAGCAAGCCCACACCCATTGATAAAGATAACAGGATCTGGAGTGGCAACAGACACCATCTCTCTCCACGATAGAGCAAATCCCCTATTCTTCAAAGCATGTTATGAGTCCTCAAAGAAAGCCTACGAGATGGCAAAAAGAAAGCCTGAGGATATTGGTCTTTTTGAGCTTCACGATGCCTTCACCATAATTTCTGCCCTCTCTCTTGAGGCTTGTGGCTTTGCTGAGATGGGAAAAGGGGCTGAGCTTGCAAAAGAGAAAGAGATTGCACTGGATGGTAAGATTCCTATAACCACCATGGGAGGATGCAAGGCGAGAGGAAATCCCCTGGGCGCAACAGGAGTTTACCAAATCTTAGAGGTGGTAAAACAGCTCAGGGGGGAGGCTTTGAAAAACCAAGTAGAAACTGAGATAGGAATGGCTCAGAATATTGGCGGTGTTGGAGCCACAGCTGTTACACACATATTGGAGGTATAAATATGGAAATATCTCGTCACTGGAGATTGAGGCACCAGAGATACAGACTTCAAGGTTCAAAGTGTAGATGTGGAGAGCTCTACTTCCCTCCAAGACTTGTATGTCCCAAGTGTAAGTCGCAAGATTTGGAAAAGATAAACTTTAAAGGTAGTGGAGAGATTTACTCCTTCACCACAATCTACAACCCACCAAAGGGTTTTGAGGAGTACGTTCCCTATTGTGTTGCCTTGATAAAGCTGGACGAGGGACCTATGATCACAGCTCAACTGACAGATGTATATCCAGAAGACATCAAACTTTCCATGAGAGTGGAGATGGTTACCAGGAAGTTGAAGGAGTATGGGGAGAGAGGTCTTATAGTTTATGGCTACAAGTTCAGACCAATTTTAAAAGAGCTTTAAGAATGTAGGAGAGGTGGTTTTTTGAAGAGTAGTGAGTTTGAGGGTTTTTATAGGTTGAAATCTCAAGAGAGATTGAGGGAAGTCTCTGAATTTGCAAATTTGACAGAAGAAGAAGTTGATTTGATAAGGGGAAAGGGTCTCAGCATAGAAAAGGCTGATAGGATGATCGAGAATGTCGTGGGAACGATGGATGTTTCATTGGGAATTGCAGTGAACTTTTTGATAAATGGAAAAGACTACTTAATTCCAATGGCTATCGAGGAGCCTTCAGTAGTTGCTGCAGCATCTTTTGCTGCAAAGCTTGCGAGAAAGAGTGGGGGATTTAGAACCTCCTCCACAGAGGAGATAATGATTGGACAGATTCAGCTGGTTGGTGTCCAAGACCCCTTCGGTGCAAAGCAAAGCATTCTTGAAAGAAAAGATGAAATATTAAAACTTGCAAATGAGCAGGATCCTCTCTTGGTGAAGTTTGGGGGAGGGACAAAAGATATTGAAGTAAGGGTGATAGATACCTCAAAAGGTCCAATGGTGATAACCCATCTCTTGGTGAACTGCAAGGATGCCATGGGGGCAAACGCTGTAAACACGATGGCTGAGGCTTGCGCTCCCCTCATAGAGAGAATAACTGGAGGGAGGGTTTATCTTAGAATAATCTCAAATCTTGCAAAGTACAGACTCTCTAGAGCAAAGGTTGTCTTTAAAAAAGAAATTCTGGGTGAGGAGGTGATAGATGGAATTTTAAAGGCATTTGCCTTTGCAGAGGCTGATCCCTTCAGGGCTGCAACCCACAACAAGGGAATAATGAATGGTGTTACCGCTGTGGTGCTTGCAACTGGCAACGACACCAGGGCAGTTGAGGCAGGAGCCCATTCTTATGCCTCCATAACTGGAAAGTACACCCCCCTCACAAGATGGGAGAAGAACTCTTCAGGCGATTTGGTGGGAACCATTGAGATACCAATGGCAGTAGGGCTTGTTGGAGGAGCCACCAAGGTGCACCCAGTTGCAAGGATTTGTATAAAGATTTTGGGGGTGAAAACTGCAAGAGAGCTTTCTGAGGTGATAGCCAGCGTGGGTCTTGCGCAGAACTTTGCAGCTTTGAGGGCTTTGGCAACAGAAGGAATCCAGAGAGGACACATGGAGCTTCATGCCAGAAACATCGCCATAACTGCGGGAGCCACAGAGGACATTGTTGACGAAGTTGTTTTGAGGCTGATATCAGAGAAAAAGATAAGGATGGACAGGGCAAAGGAGATCGTTGAGGAGCTCAAAAATAAATAAATTTTCTTTACTGGTGATATATTGAGAATCATTATTCTAGGTCCTCCAGGAAGTGGCAAGGGAACTCAAGCAAAGCTCATCTCTCAAAGGTTTTCAATTCCCCACATCTCAAGTGGTGATCTCTTAAGAGATGCGATCTCAAAGGGAACAGAACTTGGAAAAAAGGCTAGGGATTACATAGAAAAAGGGCTTTTAGTTCCAGATGAGGTTGTTTTTGGATTGATGGATGAGAGACTCAAAGAGAGGGACACAATGGGAGGTTTCATCCTGGACGGATTTCCAAGAAATTTAAGGCAGGCTCATCATCTTGAGAAGATTCTTTCAGGCAAAAGTATGGATTTGGTCATTTACCTCGATGTTCCAGAAGAGGTAATTGTTGAGAGATTTTCAGGTAGAAGGAGCTGCAAAAAGTGTGGAAGGGTTTATCATCTAAAGAGAAATCCTCCAGCAAAAGATGAAATTTGTGACTCTTGTGGAGAAAAGCTTATTAAGAGAAGGGATGATGAGGAAGATGTGGTGAGAAAGAGAATTCAGGTTTTTAAAGATCAAACTCAACCCTTGATAGCTCATTATAAAAAGTATAGAAAGTTGAAAAAGGTTAATGGAAAGGGAGAGGTTTTGAAGGTTTTCTCAGAAATTCTCTCTGAACTTGAGAAGGGGTAGCATGGCTATCTTAGAGTCTTTGTTGAGAAGTGGGAACAGAAAAAAGATTTTCAAAGCTCTCTCTCTTAGAAAAGCCATAACGAGCAAAGAGCTCTCGAATAAGACGAACCTAAGCTGGCAGGAAACCTCAAAGCAACTCAAGTTGTTGGAGAAGATGGGACTTTCAACGAGGGTTGGAACATCCTACAGCTTGAGCCAAATGGGAAATCTTTTAAAGATAAAACTTGAGGACTTTTATAAAATAGAGGAGAAGATCATATTCTTGAGAGATTTTATAGAAAAACATGATCTCTCAGAAATTCCAGGTGACCTTATTAGAGAGTTTGGAGTTTGGGATGCAGAGCTTTTAAAGATGCACCCAACAGAGTTCTATCCTCTCTTAGAGGATGTCGTAAAGAGTACGAAAAGAAAGCTCTTTCTATCAAATTCTCTATTTTTGAGACTTGAGGTTAAAAAGAAAGTTGAGGTTAGGGCAATCTATGCCTTAGAGGCTATGAAAGGAGATAACCTTGTTTATCGTCAAAAACTCGATGGATTTTCCATCAGAGCTATACCAAGAAGAAAACTCTACTTTTTTTCTTTGATTTCAGATGAAGAAAGAGCCTGGATAGGCTTTAGAGACTTTAAAAGAGAGTTCGACTTCTCCCAGATTCTCTATGGGGGAGGAGAATTCTGTGGTTGGGTCTTGCAGAACTTTGAGTATCTCTGGGAGAGAAGCAAGGAGATCTAAGGGATTCCCAAACTCTCGTTGGTCAACCTTATGGATTCCCATTTGCTCATCAACTCAAACATCGCCCTTACCGCATCTATGTTTTCAGGAACGACATCTGATTCCTGATGCACAGCCTGGAGATAGTAGAGGGTATCTTTTTTGATGTTTACAGAGTCCTCCCAGATACAGATTTCGTACATATCACTTCTTCCTCTCTGCAAGTCTCTTGCAAGCTCCATCAAATGAGCGGTGGAGGTAAAACCCTCTTTTGAGCTCACGAGCCTTATTCTTGTGGTCTTCTTGAAAATATCGATGACCTCATCTTGTAAGATTTTATCTTTAAGTTCCACTGAGATTACATGGAGATGCATTAGGGTAGTTGGAATCTTTAGGGCAATCGTTTGGATTTCAATTGGAAGAATCGTTCTAACATCTGGACCATGATGAGAGGGAACTTTGGTCTCTGGAACTATGGCATTTATAGGACCTTTTCTGATATCGTGAGGATCTGCAGACCTTCTGATCATCACCGCATTTACTCTTTTCACATGGGTTTGCAAAGCGGAAAGACTCCTTGCAAGTCCTGTGGTGTTGCAAGAGACAACTCGAAGGTATTTCTTCGAAAAAGCTGCTTCAAAATTGCACTGAGCAACAAAGCTTTGCCCTATATCTGCCTTCTCACCTCCCTGAAATATTGCCCTCTTTGAAAGTCTTTCATAGAGTTTCTTGTTTACTGCACCCATATTTTTTGGGGTGCAATCTATCACAACATCTGACTCTGAAATACCTTTTGAGATTTCCTCTGCATTATAACCACGAGCTTTGAAAGAAGAGAGATTCTCTCTTAAAGTGAAAAGCCTAAACCCCTTCTCCAAAGCCATTCGAGCCTCAAAGTCTGGTTTCCTCTTAGAGACTCCCAAAAGTTCCATGTCTTTCTGTAAGAGGACTGCATCTGCAACTCTCTTACCTATGGTGCCATACCCATTAATAAAGATTTTCATGAAATCACCTTCTCAGCAAAATTTAACCCCCAAGAGAGGAGTTTATTCAAGGTATCCTCATCCTTAGCTTCCCCATAAATCCTCAAAAGGTTCTCAGTTCCAGAGGGTCTTAATAAAAGCCAAGAGTCTTTGAGACATATCTTTATTCCATCCCTTCTATCAAGCTTTAGAACCTTTAAACCTGATACAAATCCTGGAATCTTAAGATTTGAGAATCTTTTAGAATCCTCAAGGGGAACACCTATTCTTTTAGAAAACCTTTTTCCATACTTCCTCTCAACCTCAGAGTATAACTCATAAGGAGTTTTCTCTCCCTTTGCTGAAGCTTCAAGCAAAAAACAGGAGGTCAAAATCCCATCCTTTTCTGGAATGTGACCTTTGAAGGAAAAACCTCCACTTTCCTCCCCCCCAATTAAAACCTGATGATTTCTCATGATCTCTGAAACATACTTGAAGCCCACAGGTACTTCAAAGAGTTCAAGGTTGTGTCTTTTTGCAATCTCGTTAACCAAGTCTGTGGTGGCGAGGGTCTTTACCACAGCCCCACCTCGCAAAGCTAGATAATCTAGGAGTATTGCAAATATCTGGTTCGGGTTTAGATAAACTCCACATCCATCTATCAAGGCAACCCTGTCTGCATCTCCATCTGTTGCAACCCCAAATTGAGCATCTCCTTTAACAGCTTTTTTGAGTTCCCCTAGATTTTCCTCAGTTGGATCTGGATTTCTTCCTCCAAAATTCTCATCTTTTTCAAGGTTAAGCATCCTCACCTCGCATCCAATTTCAAAGAGCCTAAAAAGGTATTCTCCCCCAGTTCCATGCATTGGGTCTAAAACAACTTTCAAATTTCCCCTTCTAATTGCATCAAAATCTATCAAGCCCTTCACGTGCTCAAGATAATCTTTCATGGGGTCTATGAGGCTTGGCTCCACCTTTTCATACTTCACCTGAGGTCCTATTTTCTCCTCGATGGCTTTAGTTATATCCTCTGTGGCAGGTCCTGCATATTGCGGAATGAATTTTATTCCATTGTAGTTTGGAGAATTATGGGAGGCTGTAATCATCACCCCCCCATCAAAGCTGTAGTTTGAAACAGAGAAGGCAAGAACTGGAGTTGGAGTTTCTCTTGCAGTTAGAAAACTCTCTATTTCGTTTGCCTCAAGAACTCCACATACCTCTCTTGCAAACTTTAGAGAATTTCTCCTGGTATCATACCCCACAACAATCCTCTTTTCCTCTCCAAGATAACTTGAGATTGCCTGTGCCACTTTTCTAACGTTTTTTGAGTTAAATTCTTTCCCCATCAACCCCCTCCACCCATCTGTTCCAAACTTTATCATTCAACCAAAACCTTGTAGGTGCTTTCTCTCCTCATAAAGGCTTTTGAGGCTACCAATGGCTGCAAACTTTATTCCAGGTGGAATTGCCCTTCCCTTGTTGAGATAGTTCCACCAGTAAACCACAAAACCCCCAACTGCAAGCTCTCTCAATCTTTTTTCTTTTCTGTTACTTTCGAGGCGGAGCTCGTTCTCCAACGTTCTAGTGTCTGCTACAGTGTCTCCTCCATTTAGAAAGAGAGTCTTGCATCTGCCCAGAAGGTCTCTCACGAGGTGAAAGGTGGTGGACTCACGCCTTCTCTCAAGAGAATCCCTTGGCTCAAGAGAACCGTTCTGGAGAAAAACCCTCTTGGCTGCCATGTTTCCAGTCATGGTTATGGTGTTTGGTCCCACAGAGATGAACCTTCCCCTGTTTATCTCCGTGAGATCCACAGTCTTCACCTTCCCATTCTCTTCAACTATGACGTCTATTGGAAGGATAACCTGTATAGAGCCTTCCTCTATCTTCTTGGCAATGGCACAAGCCTCAACCTTCACACTCTCCCACTTCTTTCCATAGTTTCTCTCTATCAACTCCTTGTTCTCCTTTCCAAGGTTTTTCGGTATAGTTCTTCCCAGAGTCTTTGACTCCTTTGCCAGAGCCCAAAGCAGGAGAGTGAGGATAGGTCCTCCATCTAGGACCACCAAAAGATCGTCCCTGTTCTCTGTAAGGTAAATGGCATCCAGTTTGTCTGGTTTTGTTCCTGCAATTCCCCAGATCTTTATCTCATCGCCCTCACTTAAATAGAGCTTGGTGATGTCTTCCAACTCCTGAGTGAAGTAGTCGTTGCAGAAGCACCCACCTGCAAAAACTCTTAAGGAGAGGTTGTCTCTGTGGCAACATGCAAGAGCCCCATGAACGTTGGTCATGTTGGAGAGGAACTTCCAAAATACAGTGGATGTTGAGTTATTTGGGGGTTTAAGCTCTTGCGTGAAGACTTTTCTTATGTTGTCTAAGAATATAAGAGATCCCTCCCTACTTTTCTGGAGAGCAGCCATCTCCTCGAAGGTCTCAACAAACTCAATGCTTTTTACTTCCTCAGAAATTGGATCGAGTTGTTTTTCAAGTTCTATTTTTAAAATTTCATAGTTTTCTCTTAGGCTTCCCCCAAGCTTTGAGGAGTGGGAGGTACAGATTATGTTGGCGTTCTCATCTTGAAGCTCTCTTATCTTTAGAATGGTTTTTACAGTTTGCTCCACCCTCACAGAGGGCTGAGGAGGTTCGTTGATGTCTGTTCTAAAAAAGACATCTTTTAAGGTGTGTTTCACATCTGAGAGTTCTGCCAGGATTAGTTCCCGATCCAGAGTTTGGATTATCTTCATTTTACCACGTATATTTTATGAGGTTTAAATATATAAATCTTGTGATATTGCATTTTTTACCCCTCTTTCTTTCTAAGCTCCAGTGAGATTATCTTGTCCTCAATCTCCACCAACTGATTTACCCACTTATCTTTTAGTTTTTTGTACTCCTTTTCAGAGATCTCCTTTGAGAGAAAACTCTTTTCAAGGTCATCCAGCGTTTTCGTAATTTCCCTCTTCCTTGCCTCCAGGTCTTCCTTGGTGGTGTCAGTGGCTTCTTCACAGAATGGACAGACCAAGGCGTTTTCTGCTATCAACCTTCCACAGAAGTTACAGGGCTGAAGATCTTTTTCAAGCTTCTTTTTCTCAGGTTTTGAGGGCAATTCAAAAACATACCTTCTCTTTAAGAGCACGAATATTACAAAGAGAAACACCAATATTATTCCAACTACTCTGATCTTATAGAGTTTTTCCTCTCTTTCATGAGCCAATTTTTGACGGACTAAATCTATTTTTACTTTCACCTCCTCAATTTTTTCAGAATCTTCAAACTTTTCAAAGATTTTTCTTGCGTTCTCGAAATGAACTATGGCAGATTTATAATCTCCATTTTCAGAGAGTCTCTCTCCTTCTTCTATTTCACTTTCAGCATGAATGTAATCCCTGAGTTTTAATTGCATCTCCAATGTTTGGGCTTTCTCACTTTCCAGACCAAGTTCCTCATAAATATTGAGTGCCTCTTCAAGCTTTGAGAGGGCGTTTTTGTAATCTTCACTATCAAAGAGCTTTAAAGACTCATCTAAAAGTTCCCTCGCTGCAAACACACTCTCAAGCTTTCTGAGATAAATTTCAGTCTCTTCAATCCCTTTGTTATCTGAGAGACCAACAAAGATTTCTTTTGCTCTTTGAAACTTTTTCTGGGAAAGCTCATAGTTTTTTGCGTTGTAAAGTACCTTTGCCTCTTCCAAAAGCTCCAAAGCCTCCTCCCTCGTCAAAAAAATGAAGAAAATACTTGGGTTTATTATCTTCTCTGCTGGATGTGTGAGAATTATCCATCTGACTCCCTCTCTTTCATCGTGAGATATTTTTGTTCCATTGGCAGGTGCAAAGTTTACAAGATGAGAGTTTGGAGGAAGAATCACAGAAATCTCAAGTCTCTCGATTGGGTAGGGAAAACCTGTAAAGAATCTATAAGTTGCCTCTCTCTCCAAAATCTCCACAGCGTCCCAGAGATCGTACTCTAAGGTAAAAGAGTAGGTTCTCCCAGGCTCGGTTGGAGGAAACTCAACTGCAAGGATTGTTATGTCCTTAACCTCAGGATTTGTAAAGAAACCCACCTTTAAATCCCCATTTTTGTCCTTAGCTTTCACATTTTTGGTGTAAGCTGCACTCGTGTAGTAGAAGTAGAAGATGAATTTCTCCACAGGATTTGAGGCTTTGAAGGTGACATTATAAATGGCATGAACATCTCCCTGTGAATCGATTATTAATTTTTGATTGAGGTTTAAGATGTTCAACTCTTCTTGAGACGAGATGTTCTGCTGAAATAAGATCAGGAGAGCAAAAATGGCAACTCTTTTTATCATTGACTTTCTTTCACCTAAATTTATAAAAACCTTTTGGTAGAGAAAGCTTTTTAATAATTCATTTTACTTCCAATTATGAGAGAGAGCGATATTGTCGAACTTGCCAAAAAATTCATAAAAAATTCAGACGATGCCTCTTTTCTAAGATTCAAAGAAAAATTTCTCTCTATAACAACAGACATGCTCTGCAAGAAAACTGACGTTCCAGAGGGAATGACCTCAAGAGAAATTGGAAGAAAGTGTGTTGTAATGAACCTCTCAGATCTTGCAGCTGTGGGTTCTGAGCCCCTTGGCTTTCTCTGTGCCATGAGTTTTCCAAAAGATTTTGATTTTAAAAAAGTAAAAGAGATTTTCAAAGGCATTTTAAAAACTCTCAAAGTCTATGAAACAGATTTTTATGGAGGAGACACCAACGAGGGAGAGCTTGTGCTCTCAGGGGTTGCCTTTGGAATCTCTCAAAGAGTTATCTTGAGAAGTGGTGCAAAGCCCAAAGACTTGATCTGTCTCACAGGGGACGTAGGCAGGGTTTTTGCAGGATTTAAGGATTTGAGGAGGGCAACCTCAAAACTCAAAGAAAAGATATATAGTCCCCTCGCAAGAGTCGAGGAGGGTCAAAAGATGTGTGCAAACTCCTGTATAGACATCTCAGATGGTTTGAGTACAGAGCTCAACCATATTTCCAAAGCCTCTAAGGTAAGGTTAAATGTAGAATCTGAAAAACTTCCCATCCATAGAGATGTTTTCAAGGTTGCTGAGAGATTCTCTGAGGATCCAATTTCCTATGCCTTAAAGAGTGGGGAGGAGTTTGAGCTACTTTTTACAGCTTCAAAGGAGATGCTTTCAAAGAATGATTTTGAGTTTAAAGTAATTGGTAAGGTTTTGAGGGGAAGGGGAGTTTTCGTAGATGGTGTGAGAATTGGGAGAATGGGATGGGAGCATTTGGTTTGATAGGAATGCCTCCTTAGCTTTATCTTCTCTATGAGCTTACCTATAAGCTTATATCTTTCTTCTGGCGAAAGATTTATATAGAATGTTTTCATGCAAATAACAGTTTGGTCAACACAGGAGGTGATGCAAAAAATGAGTAAGAAAATTTGTAAGGAGAAAGGTTCATCCAAAGAGAGGATATCCGACAATGTCGGATATGAACGAGTTATACGCAATCAGCTTAATAAAAAAGGAGGCAAGGTGAATGAACCAAGAAAATCTTGAAAAAATTCAAAGAAAACTGGAGTTAATAACTCGAAAATGGTGGTTTTTTCTCATATTTCTTTTTATACAATTTATTCCGCCATACACATCAAAAGGTTATGAGTGGGCGGAAACGGGAATAGTCACTGGAGAGATACTTAGCCACTCTATGGTATTTTCCTACACCGCATTGTATCCCATTTTCAAAATAATCCCCATTATATTTATTATTTCGATAATCTTTCTTGGAAATAGGATCACACGTCTCTTTAATTTCTATGTAGCTATTACCTATATTCTTTTTACATTTCTTCAAAATATTGCTGTTACTGAAAAATATGGTTTAGGGATTATCACACTTAACATCGTTATGTTTCTTATAGTTGCTGCTTTTTGGATCTGGGAAACAGTTGTCCAGAAAAATGATTTTACGCCACGAAAACAGCCCATATGGAAGTACTGGGTAATTCCTTTTGGATTTCTGGCATTTTGGTATCCTGCGAATCCTAATACGCTCATGCCAGATTTTAATCCCATTTACTTATTAACAAATGCATCTGGTTTAGCTTTTTGTATGATGACACCAGTGTATCTGGCAATACTTACGCTATATCACCCCAGAGTTAATAAACCAACGCTAAGAGTTACAAGTCTTGTTGGCATAATTATCGGCTTCTATAATATGTGGGTAAATTTCTTTATCAATCCCAGCGCTTTATGGTGGAACGGGGTGTTGCATATACCCTTACTAACCATATCCATATATGGTTTCATACTTTCTCTTAAAAAGAGATCGGTAGAAGAAGCAAAAAGAGATTAAAAAGATGGGGGGAGTAAGCCGACAGCGTATAACAGCGGATAAAAGGGAAATCAAGGATTTCCCAAAATTGCCTTCGGCAAATTCTTTTATCCGCAAAACGTTATC
>JBHIDS010000063.1:0-11916 GCA_046760205.1 Candidatus Methanofastidiosia archaeon | reverse complement strand
TAGGAGGCTGGGCTCCCAATCCCAGAAATCCCAGAGCTGCTGCATCTAGTATAGCGGTAGCCAGCATTAAAGTACCATAGACGATAATTGGAGCCATACTGTTTGGGATGACATGATGAAAGATGATGCGACTGGAACTTGACCCTATGGCATGTTGGGCTTCAATGTAATCCATTTCCTTTACCGAGATAACAGATCCCCTCACGACACGAGCCATCTGTGGAGAGTAAACAATACCTATTGCAATCATTGCTTTTTCCAAACCCGTTCCCAGCACAGCAACTATTACAATAGCCAACAGTAAAGCAGGAAATGCAAATAAAATGTCCACAAATCTCATGATGATATGATCGACTCCCCCACCGAAATACCCTGAGAGAACACCAAATACAATACCAATTCCTGTAGCAATAAATAAAGCCACAAATCCCACGCTTAACGTGTATCTTGTCCCATAGATGATTCTTGATAAAATGCATCTCCCATGAGCATCCGTGCCCAGGGGTTTCCCAGGAACACCTTCATCACTCCAGAACCCTGGTTTCAGTCGGTCAGATAAGCTTTGTTCTAGAGGATCATTGGGAGCTATGAAATCAGCAAAGATTCCACATAAAACCAGAAAAATGATGATTGTTATACCAACGATTGCAGACTTGTTCTGTCTTAATCTTCTGATTAGTTCTTGAGAACGAGTTATTCTCTTCTCTTTTACCCATTCATTTCCCAAATTTTCTTTTTCTCGGATAGTTTTATAGAATTTTCGCATGAAATCACCTATTCATAGTGAATTCTGGGATCAATGTAAGCATACAGTATGTCAACAATCAGATTGACAAACACGAAGATTATCGCAAAGAACATGGTCACTCCCTGAACTGCAGGATAGTCTCTGTAACGTACAGCATCAACAGCGTATTTTCCCACTCCAGGCCATGCAAATACTGTCTCTGTCAAAATTGCTCCAGCAAGTAGAAGCCCAAAATTCAATCCTATTACTGTAACCACAGGAATCAATGCATTTCGCAAAGCATGTTTATAAATTACAATTTTTTCTGATAACCCCTTGGACCTTTCTGTGCGGATGTAGTCCTGCCTCAAAACCTCCAGCATACTAGATCTGGTCATTCTGGCGATGATAGCCATGGGGATGGTACCTAGAGCAAGAGCAGGTAAAAACAAGTGGGAGAGCACATTCTTGAATGCTTCCCAGTCTCTTGCAAGTAATGAATCGATTATTAGAAAATTAGTGATTCTTTCCATAGTGATCGTGGAATCTAAACGTCCTGAGATCGGAAACAAGTCTAAATAAATTCCAAAAATCATCATGAGCATGATGCCCAGCCAGAAAACTGGCATAGATAATCCAAATAATGCCCCAACCATGGCTGAATAGTCTAAAATTGAATATTGACGACTGGCAGAAATCACTCCTGCAACAACACCCACAGAGACAGCGATAAGCATGGCAGCTATAGTTAGTTCCACTGTGTTTGGAAATCGAGCCCAGATTTCTTGCATCACAAATTCATGTGACTTTATAGATCTTCCGAGATCTCCTCTGAGTACATCTTTCAACCATATCCAGTACTGAACATAAAAAGGCTCATTAAGCCCATATTTTTCACGAATTTCTTCCAACACCCGAAGGGTTGCATGTTCTCCTGCCAGAACTTGAGCTGGATCTCCTGGAGCCAGTCTTATCATAAAGAAGGTAATTACTGATACACCTACAAGCACTGGGATTAACATTAAGATGCGTTTTAGGACATATCGTTTCATTCAAATCACCTTTTTCTACCTCATCTAAATCAAATATAAACCTAACTGAATGCTATTTGGAGAAGTTGATATAACACTTGAGAATTTCCCTAAAAGTTGGTAAGAAAATAAAAAAAAGGAAAATTATGTCAGGGTACTGATAAGTACTCCATCCATGACATTACTTGCAGCTTTACCATTTTCTTCAGTGGTTCAGTAGTCTATCCTTCTTCAATCCATACAGGATAGAAGAACTTCCTTGATGTAGGATGTAGCTTGTAGCCATGCACATTCTTTCTGAAGACCAACATTTGGGTGGCATGTGCCAAGAATATCCAAGGAACATCTTCATGAATAATTGCCTCAGCCTGCTTGTAAAGTCTGATCCTTTCATCTTTGTCATATGTCCTCAAAGCTTTTGTCAGAAGGTCTTGAACTTCCATGTTGTTGTAGAAAGCAACATTTCCTGCAGCTCCTATGATGGCAGAATTTGGTCCGCAAAGGACATTTATGAAGTTGTCAGGATCTCCATTGTCTCCAGTCCATCCAAGAAGACACATTGGATGCTTCCCTGCCTCTGTCTCCTGTAGATAAGTACCCCATTCCACTTGATATATCTCAGCCTTTATTCCTACAGCAGCTAGGTATGACTGTATTGCTTCTCCTATCTTTGGTGGATCAAACATGTAAGGTCTGGAAACAGGCATAACCCAAAGTACAGTCTCAAATCCATCAGGGTATCCCGCATCTACCAGCAGCTGTTTTGATTTCTCAGGATTGTATTCGTAGTCCACTATAGCATCGTTGTAACCGAAAAGCAATGGTGGTATAATAGTCTTTGCAGGTATTGCTGTACCTCTGTAGAGATTTTCAACTATGCTCTTCTTATCGATGGCATGGGCGATAGCCCTTCTTACAAGTACGTTCATCAATGGGTCTTGTGCTCCTTCGGTACGCACCCAAGTCTCTGTATCGGGATCGAACACACCATTACCATTTTCATCGTTGTACCCCCATCCGGTGTTTATGGCTAGGTAGCCAGTGTTCATACCAGGCTGGGTCATGAGTACCAGATCAGGGTTGGCGTTTATCCTATCTAGATCGTCTGGATTAGGGTATTCCATTCCATCGATTTCTCCCTTTTCGAGAGCTAACAGTCGAGCTGAGGTGTCTGGAATTACTCTGAATATGAGCTTGTCAATCTTGGCTCTTCCTCCCCAGTAATCATCAAACGCTTCCAGCGTTATGTGGTCATCCTTTATCCATTCTACGAACTTGAAGGGACCCGTTCCCACTGGGTGAGAAAAGAAATCTTCTCCCCACTCTTTCGCAGCTTCCTCACTGACTATAGAAACTGTGAACATGGCAAGACTGGTGAGAATAGATGCGTTGGGCTGAGAAAGAACTATTTTCACTGTGTAATCATCAATCTTTTCAACGTGATCCACATCATAGAACATCCAACCCCAGTATGCCCACTCTCCATATCCATGAGCCCAGTGATCTGCGTTGTACTGCCTTTCAAATGAGAACACCACATCATCAGCTGTCATCTCAGTACCATCGTGGAATTTCACTCCTTTTCTCAGATAAAATGTGAATTCCAGACCATCTGCAGATATATCCCACCTCTCTGCAAGACAGGGTTCTACTTCTGTTGATTCCTCCTTGTATCTAACAAGGCTCTCATATATGTTGTCAGTTCTCTGTATGGATTCACCATCAGTGACATCTGCTGGATCCAGTCGCACTGCATCGCCAGATGAGCCAAAAGTAAAGACAACTTCCTTTTTTTCTACCTCTGGTGCTTGACCGATACAACCACTTAGTAATAGTGCCGCTACTATCACCGAAAACCACTTTCTTAAGTCTCTCATACTTTTACCTCCTTTTAGAAAATCAACTTATATCTCATCGACGGTATATAAAGGTTGCGGTTTTTCTTTGATTTTCTTAAGGAGAACGTAAAGGAAAAGGGAGGTTAAAATGATTAGGATTTCAATGCTCACTTCTTCTTCAGGAGTTTCCTCAGGAACTTTTTGCTTTATGGGCTCTTTTTCCCTCCCAACTCTATTCTCAATCTCCTCAAGTCTTTCTCTCACTTTTAAAACCATCTCCTCGTTTGAAAGCTCATCAAAGATTTCGAGAGCTTTTAAAAAACTTTCCTTTGAGCTTTCATAATCCCCACTCTCAAGAAAGCTCTCTCCATCTTTGAAGGCAAGCTCAGCCTCCAATCCTCTCTTGCATTTCTGAATGAATTCCTCTATCTCCTCAAGCTCTAAAATCTCAATCCCAGAAAAGATTTTTTTGGCTTTGAGATAGGAATTTCTAGAACTCTCAAAATCTTCCATGGCATTTTCATAGTTTTCCCTGAAAAACTCTTCCCTTGCACTCTTCAAATACTCTTCTCCAAAGCGAGAAGACTCTCTCACCTCATGGATTTCGAATATATCCTGCAAGAGGTAGAAATTCCTCATACTTCTCGTATGGAGTTTGAGCTAGGGTTGAGTGGAAGGAGATTAAGATTATAACATATATTTTTATGATCAAGAATTTTTTTATAGATTATCTTGTGATAGAAATTTAAAAATGTTACGGGCTGTTCTTTTGTTCTACCTTTTACTCCCCAAACCTCCTCTTCCTCTTCTGAAACTCCCTCAAGATTCTAAGAAAATCTATCTTTCGAAAAGCTGGAAAGTAAACCTCTGTGAAGAACAGCTCTGAATAGGCTGCCTGAAATAGAAGAAAGTTGGAGAGCCTAACCTCTCCCCCAGTTCTTATGATGAGATCAGGGTACATCAAATCTGGATTTGGTGAGATCTCATAGAGATGCTCTTTTATAACTTCCTCAGTGATCTCTGAGGCTTTCAACTCTCCCTTTTTTATCTTTTCAGAGAGCTTTAGAAAGGCATCTATGAGTTCCATTCTTCCTCCATAGGAGACACACACGTTGAGCAATCTCTCATCATAACTCTCGGTGGCTCTCTCAGCCTTCTCAATGGCTCCCCTCACCCTTGGAGGCAAAAGCTCCAACCTTCCCACAGCCTTTACCTTGACTTTGTTTTTGTGAATCTTTTCATCAGAGGCAATCTCTAAAAACTTCTCCTCAAAGAGATCCATTATCTTTTCAACTTCTTCCTTCGATCTCTTGAAGTTCTCTGTGGAGAAGGCGTATATGGTTACAATCTTTATGCCAAGCTCTTTTGCCCAGTCAAGAATCTCCTCGAGTTTGGAGGCTCCCCTCTCGTGTCCCTTCCAGGGACTTATTCCAAAGTCTCTTGCAAATCTTCTGTTTCCATCCATTATTATTCCAATGTGGGAGGGAATCTTTCCTCTCTTTATCTGGTCAATTAAGGCTTCCTCCAAGATTCCATAGAGAGGTTTCAGCATTACCTTTGGAATGTGGGAGTAAAGGAATGATCTTATCTTCATTCAGGCTTTGAAGTTTTTCATCTTAATAAAGCTTTTGTCTGTGAAATTTAGAGAACAGAAAAGCTTAAGAGGGATTTACATGACCTAAGGCAGGTGAAATGATGAGAAGGAAACTGGAGAAATTGAGGAAATTCCCACAGAAACGCTATCTAATTACCTTAGTTTTTGTATCCTTTTTAGCAACCCTTGGTTTGATGTACATTATGTCTGACATCAACACAAAGCTCAAATCTACTGAAGGCAGCTTTGACATTGTGGATTTTGAGTTTGCCTTCACCGAAGATAAGGCTAGAGAGATTTTGCAAAGCTGGAAAGCAGAGCTTCAAGAACAGGCGAAGAGAAGCATCAAAATAGACTTTCCCTTCATAATAGTCTACTCTCTCTTTCTATCGAGTCTAACACTCCTCTTGGCTCGTACCTTTAAGGGAACTAAACGATCAATTGGAATTGTCCTCACCTTATTCCCCTTTCTCGCAGGAATTTTGGATGTCTTGGAGAATGTTTTGCTCTTAAGTGTACTCAATTCTCCAAACAACATAAATGAAATTTATGTATTCATTGCAGGGCTTGCTGCATCTGTAAAATTTTTGCTTCTTTCAATAGTCTTTCTCTTCCTCATCCTTGGTGGAGGATATAGGCTTGCTGTTGGCAGAAGAAAGAGATAGAAAATTCAGACTGAAAAATATAAATAAAAAAAAAGAAATCAAAGTTTTTATCCTTCACAACACTCTATGATTTCCTCTAACTTGGCTATAGCCTTCAGTGCAAAGTTGTTGGCAGCAATATAATTTCCGCCCATGAAGAACTTTTCTGCCATCTCAAGAAGTTCTTTGGCTTCGTTCAATCTGTTCTCTGAGCAGCATTCCTCGAACTTAGGATCCTCTTTATCTGAAAGCTCTTGGCAGAGATTTTGAGCTTTTGAAAGCAAATCGGTAGCCTGAGAGATTCTGTTGGTAGCCAAGGGTTGCATTTGATCATTCATTTCAACGCGTCTTCTTTCCTTGCAGGTATAGGTTACCTCGATGTCCATATCATAATCTGTGAAAGTAGTCCATGTTGAGCCTGCATCATTCGAATATGTGAAATCTCCATCTGGATGCGGATTCGTCGTATCAAGCTTACTTCCATTGGATCCAGAGGTCGTTGTGTCGTAATACCCATCTATGACAACCCAGTATCTCTGACCTGGTGTTACAAGTATGGGTGATGTAGGATTTATGTAATACCTCTGACCAGTTGATGTAATTGTAGATCCTAAGATAACTTTGCTCGATGCTATAACGTTGTTCTCATCAGGTTCTCCTCCAACATCCCCCCAGAGTTGCACTCTCATATCAGGATAAGGAGTAGCCACTCCCCAAATGTATGCTCCAACATTGCCTATGAAGTATCCAGTTGCTATGAAAGGCTCTGCATAGTAATCACTTCCTCCACTCCCACCGACAGGAGCCACGTAGGCAGTTCCAACTATGTTTACATCTGTCCCACAAGGTGCTCTCACCGAGGAATTACTTAACGAGGTTGTCAAGGTTACAACTAAAGCCATTAGGAGAATTGCACCCTTTTTCGGATTTTCTCTCATCTTTCTCTCCTCCTACATTTTATTTTCTGTACCTTAACACTCAAAGGTACCTTTAAATATAAAGAAACCTTCATTTATAAAGCTTACGGTTATTATTTTGATAGTAAAGTATTCGAAGATCTTTGATTATATCTTGTTTCTGAAGAGAAAAGGTGATTGAATGAAAATCTCAGTAATTACTTATATCACTCTAAACACTCCTTCTTGTGCTCCAAAAAAAGCTGAAATCACTCCATCTTTTGGAACATATCCTTTGAAACACCGCACTCTGGACAGACCCAGTCATCTGGTAAGTCTTCAAAGGGTGTTCCAGGTGGTATCGAAGCCTCAGGATCACCAAGGGCAGGGTCGTAGATGTATCCACAAGCCAAGCACTCCCATTTTTCCATTCTCTCACCTCCTTCAATTTCAAGGTCCCATGTGTACCATGTCATCTTTAAAGTGAAAGTACTCTGACTCATGGTACTGAGGATAGAGCTCTACAAGATCGTACTCTGCCTTCAGAAGGTTGTAGTGGCTTTTTTCCACATTTGAGAGGTACTTTAATAAGAGCTTTGCACTTGAGCCTCTAATCTTTTCTGAAAATTCAGAATAGAAACTCTCTGCATCGAGCTCAGCCTCCATGGCAATCTCAAAGAGTTTTTTCACACTAAACTCCTCTTTCAAGGATGCTTTTACCTTAGGAACCTTAGAATCTTTCGGGATCTCAGGTTTACCTTCTTTGAATCTTTTGGAGTAGAAATCCTCCAGGAGTTTTTTGTGTTTTTCTTCCTCTTGAGAGAGAAAGAAGAGCTTTGACTTTAAAACTATATTCTTCACTTTCAGTGCAAGCTCTGAATAACTTTTTGCAGCCTCAATCTCAGACTTTATGGCAATCTCAAAAATCTCTCTCATGGAGAGTTTCTCATTTTTACTCATTTCAATCCTCTTTTTTTTAAAAAAAGAAAGTTAAAAGCTTTATGGCTGGAATTCTCAGCCCCACTTACCTTTGGAAATGTGAATCTCGATTTCTGTCTTTATCATCTGTCTCAAAGTCCAGGCATCCTCTCTTGCCTTTCGGAATATGGCATAACACCCAGGATCCAGGTTGTCCTCCATTCCTTTCTCTGAAATCTCTAAAACCTTTTGAAGAAGGGCAGAGAGTTTTAGGTGCAAATCGTTGGAGTACCTTGATCTTAGAATCAGCTTTTCTCCTTCTTCAGAAACCTTTTCAAACTTCTCCTTGGGAGCCCCACATTTTGGACACTTATCTGGAGCATCTTCTCCATCCCAAATGTATCCACAACCTCCGCATTTCCACAACTTCAACTTCTCACCTCTAAAATTCTCTAAACTTCTCACTTGAAGCTCCACACAGTGGGCATTTATCTGGAGCTTCTCCCTCCATGGTCCATCCACACTCACTGCATATGTGAATCTTTCCCACACTGAGATCTCTTCCCTCTACAACAGCCTGCCTTGCCTTTTCATACATTCCTGCATGCACCTTTTCAGCCTCCAGTGCCCGCAAAGTACTCTTCTGTGCCCCCTTCTCTTCTTGGAGCTTTGCCACCTCTCTGAAAGCAGGATACATCTCCTCTACTTCGTAGGTCTCTCCATTGATAGCTGCCTGCAAGTTCTCAGCGCTCATTCCGAGATCTCCAAGAGTCTTGAAGTGGTTTGTGGCGTGAACTTGCTCTGCAAAGGCAATGGCATCGAAGAGTCTTGCTATGTTGGGATTTCCCTCTTCTTTTGCTTTATCTGCAAAGATTAGATATCTTATGTGAGCTTGGCTCTCTCCGGCAAAGGCATCTCTTAAATTCTTTTCTGTCATGCTTCTCATACTATCACCTCTCTTAATTTTTTTTTCTTGGATGAAAAACATCCTTTTTTGTGCGAATATTGTTAATTTCATAGATTACTTTATAAATCTTTGGTAAGAAAATCGTCATATATATGGTTATAGGTAACGAAATCAACACCCCTTGAGATTCTTTCTCTCAATCTTTTGTGAAAGCTCAGATGCAATCTCTTCAAGCAGAATCCTATCCTCTTCTCCAAAGGCATCTAGGATATCACTGTCCACATCTATCTCTCCATACACTTCTTTTCCAACTATAGGCACCACAATCTCGGATTTGGTCTGGGGAAAACATGAGAGGTACCTTGAATCCTTTGAGACATCCGGAACAACAACACTTTTCTTGAACTTTGCAGCGTACCCACATATCCCCTCTCCAATTTTGATTCTCTTGTGCTGAGTTTCCTCACCTCGATAACACTTCAAAACCAACTCATCTTCTTCAAGCAGGTATATTCCAGTCCATGTAAAGTGCTCGAGCTCAGAAAGAATTTGAACAACTCTCTCGTATATCTCATCCATGCTCTTAAGAGCTTGAATTTGAGATGTTATCTCTCTCAAAACCTTTTGAGTTTTAGATTTCATATCAATTTCCCCCTACTTCTCAGCTCTTTCTATCTTCCTCTCAACTTCAGAGAGGAGTTTTAAAACATATCTCACATGCTCCCCCTCCCAATCTGCAAGCTTTAGAAACTCCTTTTTTCTGGTTTCATCTCTTGTACTTTCAGCTGCATCGAGATAGAACTGTAGGGCCTGTCTCTCCCTTCCCAGAGCTATGACCAGAATCTCTCTTATGTTTTTCAAATCTTTCAACGATTCACCCATTTTTCCACCTCACGAGTGCACCAACCTACCTCCATAGTGCCCGACGATTACCATCAATAGGGTGTTTGTGATGAGCAATCCAAGGTAAGCTAAAGTTCCTATGTTGGAAAGAACAAAATTCTCATAAGCTGTCCTTGCAACGAGTGTTACAAAGGATGTTAAAAGAAGAAGAATTGAGCCATAGAGTTTTACCTTAAATATGAAAGACATGTAACCTTTAAACCTGCTCTTCCAGTCAAGATAGCCTGAGAAAAAGGCTGGAAAGATTCCCAAAAACCCAAGGATTAGGGTGTAGTAAGATGCCCTCTCAAAGGAAACTTCACTGGTCAAGAGAAACAGAAGATAAAAAAACAAGGTAGTGGGAAGTAAGGCAGATGAAAAATGAATTGAAATTGGGTGTACAGGTTCTTTGAAAATCTTTAACATTTTTTCAGACCTCTTCTTAGGAGTTCATTTTGAATTTATAAAGCTTTCTCAAAAAATTCAAAACAAAAGGGTTAAAAGCAAAGCTTTGATTGTGATTAAAGGCGATTGAATGAAGGCAGTTGTTTTTCACGAGCATGGGGGAGTAGAAAAACTCTCCTATGAGGAAGTGGAAGATCCGATAGTAGAATCTCGAGAAGTTCTCATAAAGGTGAAAGCCTGTGCTTTGAATCATCTCGATCTCCACGTTAGGAAGGGGATTCCTGGATTAAAGTTGAAGCTTCCCCACATTCTTGGTTCTGACATCTCTGGAGTGGTGGAGAAGGTTGGAGAAGAGGTCTTTGGAGTTGAGGAAGGACAGAATGTGGTGATAAATCCTGGTTTGAGTTGCGGCAAGTGCGAGTTCTGTCTTCAGGGAGAGGACAGTCTTTGCATCAAATATAGGATAATTGGGGAGCACGTTCCAGGGGGGTATGCAGAGTTTTTGAAAGTTCCAGGAAAAAACGTAATACTCTTTCCTGATGAGTTTTCCTTTGAGGATGTAGCATCAGTTCCCCTGGTTTTCATGACAGCTTGGAGGATGCTTGTTTCTAGGGGAAAGCTCAAGCCTGGAGAGGACATTCTGATCCTTGGGGCATCTGGAGGAGTGGGTACAGCCTCTGTTCAGATAGCAAAGCTCTGTGGTCTTAGAGTTTTTGCCACAACCTCATCTGAGGAGAAAACAAAAAAGCTCTCAAAGCTTGGGACAGATCACATCATAGACTACACCAGAGTTGATTTTGCAAAAGAGATAAAAAATCTCACAAAAAAGAGGGGTGTGGATATTGTAGTGGACTGTGTTGGAGCTACAACATGGAGACAGAGTCTTCAAAGCCTTGCAAAGAATGGAAGGCTTTTAACCTGTGGAGCCACCACTGGTCCAAATCCCGAAACAGATTTAAGGTACATTTTTTGGAACCAACTTCACATAATTGGGTCAACCATGGGAACGAAGAAAGAGCTTTTAGATGTCTTAAAGTTGGTATGGCAAAGAAAGCTAAAACCTGTTGTAGATAGAGTTCTACCTCTAAAAGATGCGAGAAAAGCCCATGAGCTCATGGAGGCAAGATCGCAGTTTGGAAAGTTGGTTTTGAGGGTTTAGTGAAAAATATGCTTTCGGTTTTACAAAAGTTTCAAAGTTTTCATGCTATCACAGCAGATATTTGGGTTTCAAAGCTGATTAGAGGTTAGGAACAGATTAAAAAAAGAAAACTATTACCCGAAATTTTAAATTCTGATCAATGAACTTTGTATCAACACAATTTCAAAATAATACATTTTTTGGATATCATCCTCAGGTGCTGAAATATTTCAGTTTTTCTAACCTTCGTTCCACATTTTCTAACCTTCGTTGAATTTTATTCATCATAAATGTTGCTATCTTGTATTTTTCTCCTAAATTTCTTGCCCTTATCAGTTTTTCATGGGCTTTCTTAAGATATATCTTCTTCTCTGAGGGATCATCGGTTAATTCAGCGATATTGAATTGAACAAATCCCTCTATGGACCAGAAATCTATTATCCAATTATCTCTGGACCATAATTTTTCCATTTCTTTGATCAATTCATTTGCATAATTTAGTTCTTCCATAGTGTGATCTACTTTTAGCACTATAGAATACGCAATGTTGCTCTTAATTGCTGCTTTTAGCATATTGTCTTTAATAGTGCAACGATCAAGAGCATTTTGATATATTTGGATTGCATCATCAAGGGTTTTCTTTTTCTCTAAATTTAACGAAATACCTCTCCTAATAATTGTACCAAACATGTTATGAAATCTTGGATCATCACTATATATCCTGATGGCTTTTGACCCTTCTATATATGCTCTAATGTAGTCGAATCTAGATTGATATAATATACTTATCCAAGAAAGAGACAAGCATTTTAGAAAAATAAATTCCTTTTTCTCTTTGAGATCTTTTTCTGACAATATTAGCAAAGTAATATCTCTAACCATCCTATAGTGTCGATAGCAATAAAGCAACGTTGCAAGCAGCAACTTACCTTCGTT
>JBHIDS010000062.1:0-11992 GCA_046760205.1 Candidatus Methanofastidiosia archaeon | reverse complement strand
AGAAAATTGTTAGTCTGCAAGGTCACATCAAAAAACTAAATAGATACCCTTTTTTAAATGAAAAACATGTTTGAAAGATTCAAAAAACCTCAAATTGTATTGTTTCTTCTCTCACCTCTGCTTGCCGAGTTAATGACATCATCTGCCCCGCCTCTTGAGTTCTTCAATCCATTTGGCTTTGTTTTCATCACCCTTTGGTATGGCTCTGGAGCCTTACTCGTCAGAGAGATTTCTTTCAGAAAAGGTTTAAGTTGGCTCGGAATTCTCATCTTGGGATTTTCATTTGGAATTCTCGAGGAGGGGATCTTTGTAAAGACTTTTTTTGATCCCAATGCAGTGGATTTGGGAGAGTTTGCAAAGTTTGGGAGATTTTTTGAAACAAACATCCCATGGGCTTTTTATCTCACCCTCTTTCATGGCGTTCATAGCATTCTCTTTCCAATAATTTTGACTTACCTCTTCTTTCCACAAGAAATCAAAAAAGAATGGATTTCAAGAAGAAGGATTTCGATGCTTTCAATCATATTGGCTGTGCTCTCCATCTTTGGATTTTTTGTCTTTGACCCATCAAAGAGTGGAACTCCCTATCGTCCAACTCCCTTGCACTTTGTTGCCTGTCTTCTCGTAATTAGTATTCTATGTGGGTATGCCCTCAAACACAAGAAAAAAGATGAATTCTCAATGGAGGATATAGAGAGAAGATTGGGAAGGAGGATATTGGTTTTGGGGGTTGTGTTTGCTTTTCTCTTATCCTTTGGAGTTTGGGGAATTGCATCAACCATGAAAAACACAATATTCTCTGTGGCTTTCATAATTTTTGTCTTTACCTTCTTTTTATACCTTCAGAAAAATCTCATCAAAAATAACCTTAAAGCCTTCTCTTACTTTGTTGTTTCCTACTATGTAGTTTGGGCATTTATCGGTTTTCTTTCCGAATTTTCAGGACAGCCTGAAATGAGAGGAATGAGCCTTGTGGGGATAATCTTTTTAGGGTTCTTTTTAAAGGTTTTAAAATATTTAGAACTAAAATCCCAACAAATCTATCCCATAAAAGATTAAAACGATCTCCAAGACGATGACGAAAAGAACGAGAGCGACGATGTACTCAGGCTTTAACTTTATTCCTTTGGTGTCCTCGTCAAAGTATCTTATCAAACCTGCACCTGTTGGAGGTAGTGCTCCTCCCTCTCTCTTCTTTTTCACCATAATTTAGGTTCAAACAAAAAGTATTTAAAGCTTTGGGTTTCAAGAGAGATAAAAGAAAACTTTAAATATGCCTTGTTGCTTTAGCTTTTATGAAGATATCGAGTTTCAGGAGCACATAAGAAAGCTGTACCTTGAGAGAGACCCTTCAAGAGGTTGCGAGAGAACCTTTCTGTGGCTTATCGAGGAAGTGCGAAAGTATAAGGTGAGTGAATGAAGGTTGAAGAGATAATGTCTCAAAATGTGATCTGTGTTTCAGTGCCAGGTAGGAGAAAGACTGCACTGGAGGTAATGAAGAAGAACATGGTGTCTGGTCTACCTGTGATAAAGAAGGACACCGATGAGATAGTTGGATTCGTTTCTATGGAGGATTTAATAGAGAATCCAGACGAGGATCAATTGGCAATGATAATGGACAGAAAGGTCATCAGCATTTCACCAAAAGAGAGTATTGAAAAGGCTGCGAGCGTGATGCTTGAAAGTCGGGTGAGGAGTTTGCCTGTGGTGGATAAGGGACATCTAAAGGGAATTGTCACTGTAGATGACATAGTGAAGAGAGCGATTTACAAGTTGGATATTCAAGAAAAAGTTAAGAACTTAATGAATGAAAACGTCTTGGCTGTCTGGCAAGAAACTTTGATACCAGTTGTTTTAAAGATTGTAAACCTTGAAGGTTCACAATCTGCCGTTGTTTTGGATGATTTTGGAAAGCTTTCGGGGATAGTGGATGCTGAGGACTTTGTGAGAGCCTCAGAAATAGTCAACAAGATGAAAAAATCAGATATTCAGACTCAGAGTGAGGGTGAGGACTGGGCTTGGGAAACAAAGAGCACCTTATACATTGGAACAGAAAGCCTATCTCTCCCAAGAGATCCTGTGAAGAGTATAATGACCCCTGATGTAGTGACCATCACTCAAAACTCAACTGTTACAGAGTGTGCCAAAAGGATGCGAAGGCATGACATAGAGCAGCTGCCTGTGATAAATGCCAAGGGAGAATTGATAGGGATAGTTAGAGATTTGGACCTCATCAAGACCTTGGTGAAGGAATGAGAGATGTTACAGAGATAGCGTTGAGAAGAGGCTTCATCTTTCCCTCTGCAGAAATATATGGGGGATGTGCTGGTTTTTATGACTATGGTCCATTGGGATTCATGCTCAAAAAGAAGCTTCAGAACTTTTGGGAAGAATTTTTTGTGAGAAGTGAGGGAGCCTACCAGATAGAAACCTCTACCATACTCCCAGAGATCGTTTTAAAAGCATCTGGACATGTTGATCACTTTGCAGATCCTCTCACCCAGTGTTTGAAGTGCAAAACCATGCACAGGGCAGATCAGATAATCTTAGAAGCTATTGGAAAATTTGCAGAGGGTTTGAGTGTAAAGGATTTGACAGATGTAATTCGAAAAGAGAATGTGAGATGCCCCAAGTGCAAGGGAGAACTTTCCGAAGTTAGAATTTTCAACCTAATGTTCAAAACCAACATTGGGGCTGTAGATGGAAACTCTGGGTACACCAGACCAGAAACAGCCCAGGGGATATTCATCAACTTCAAGAGGATTTTCAAGTCTATGCGGGCAAAGCTCCCCTTTTCCATCGCTCAAATAGGTCGCTCCTATAGAAACGAGATCTCTCCGAGAAGGGGAATAATGCGAGTGAGGGAGTTCACTCAGATGGAGATTGAGTGTTTTGTCTCAGAAGAGAATCTCAACAACCATCCTGCCTATGAAGACTTCAAGAACAAAAAGATAAGGATCTTGTCGAGAGATGCCCAAAGGAAGGAAGATGGGAAGGCGGAGGAGATGAAGATAGAGGACGCTCTGAAAAAGATTCTTCCCAACCAATACATGGCATTCTATCTAGTAAAAGAACTGGAGTTCTATCAAAAGCTTGGAATTCCAAGAAAGTGCATGAGATTTAGACACATGCTCCCTGAAGAGACTCCTCACTACTCTGGCGGAAACTTTGACCTTGAGATAAAGTACAGTTTCGGTTGGAGGGAAGTTGTGGGAAATGCCTACAGAGGAGACTACGATTTGAAAAACCACATAAAGAAAAGCAGGCAAAACCTCTACTACGATCTGGAGGGAGAAAAAATAATTCCTCACGTCATAGAACCTTCTTTTGGAGTGGAGAGAACCATCCATGCGATATTTGAACATTGCTACAGGGAGGATGAGGTGAGAAATTGGTTCTCTTTTAACCCAAAAATCTCTCCATACATAGTTTCTGTTTTTCCTCTTGTTAGAAAGAATGGATTGCCTGAGATTGCAGAGAATATCTTTGAGGATTTGAGATTCAAGTTCGATGCTCTCTACGATGAGAAGGGTTCAATTGGAAAGAGGTACAGAAGACAAGATGAGATTGGAACTCCATTCTGTATCACCATAGACTATCAAACTAAAGAGGACAAAACAGTGACTTTAAGGGAAAGAGACTCTATGGAACAGGTTAGGATAGGAATAGATGAAATTGAGAAGAAGATCAGAGAATTGATATAACCCTAACCCTTTTTTATTTTCTCTTTGGCTTGAAAGTGTGCAAAAAATTTTTAAACTCTTTTAAACATTTTGTGCAAAAAAATTATGAAGTGTTAAGTTTCAGTTCAATAATTTATTTATTATGTTATTTTCATTATATTATTTTTATTAAAATCTATTAATTAGAATCATTTTTAAGAATAAATTTTATTTTTTGAAGAATCTTATGTTGCAAAACCGATATATTTATAAACTCCAAAAGGTATAGACGAGTATGACAAATATGTTCCTGAAAGAAAAGACAGTTTCAATTTTGATAGCTCTACTTGAGAATAAGAAGTCCTTGTATGTGTCTGAGGTTGCAAAAAAGTCCGACTGTATGTATCCATATGCCCTTGGTGTTTTGAATAAGTTTGAGGAGAAGGGATTTGTTACCTCAAAAAAAGAGGGAAGGACGAGATATTTCACCTTAACAGCCTCAGGCAAGAAAATTGCAAGCTCTTTGAGAAAGACCCAAGATATGATAAGACAGACAGCCATCAAGGAATTCAAGCCAAAATATGATTTGAAGGTGTACGCTGAAAAGATCAAGATGATCAAGAGTAAATTGAGAGGGGAGATGCCCAAGAAGAAAATCGTAACTGCAAGGAGGGTCTTGGGAAGGTATAGATCAACAGTCTCAAAATTCAAGGCTTTAACAGAATCTGAAAGAGATCTACAAGAGAATCTGTTGAGTGAGATAGAGAGAATCTATAAAAAGTTGGAGTAGGGAAAACTTTATATAGTTGTTCGCATAAGGTCTCTTATGCGAACTGATGAAACCCAAAAAATGCTTAAAAACTTCAAAATGGAGTTGCAACTTGCAGGCTATTCAGAAAACACCATAAAAAACTACCTATATTCACTGAATACCCTACATTCCTATGTTAAAAAAGACTTAAAAAAAATCGAGGAATCTGATCTGAAGAGATTTCTAAGCTATCTACAGACTGAGAAAGGTGTAAAGACGAGCACAATATACAGGCACTTAAACGCCATAAAGACTTTCTTTCGTCTGAACGATTTAGAGGTTGCAGAGAAGATAAAACTACCAAAACTCTCAAAATCGCTTCCAGAGGTCTTGATGGTAGATGAGATGAGGAAAATCTTGAATTCCATATCAAACCTCAGAGATCTTCTAATTGTAAGACTTCTTTATGCATCTGGTCTGAGAGTTTCAGAACTTGTGGGTTTAAACAGGAGGGATATTGAGGGTTTAGATTTGAAAGTGATCGGTGGAAAGGGTAGAAAGGACAGAGTCACACACATCGATGAAACTACTTTGAATTTGATCCAGAAATATCTAGATAACAGAATCGACAAAAATGAGGCACTATTTATCAACAACAGGGGAAAGAGGCTTTCTCAGAGAACAGTTCAAAAAATAATAAGAAAGCATGCGAAAAGGGCTGGAATAAAGAAAAATGTTACTCCACACACTCTAAGACACTCATTTGCAACTCATCTACTTCAAAACGATGCAGATATTGTGGTTATAAGGGATCTCTTGGGACACTCAAGTCTCTCAACCACTCAGATTTACACTCATTTGACAAGTTCTTACAGGAGAAAGGTTTACAAAAATTCCCATCCTTTATCCAAAGAACATCAAGAAATATAAATATTTTAAATTATTATAGTAAATATAGTATATAAATAAAATTAAATTAAAAATATTTTTATAGATTAAATTGAAATATTTCAAAAAATTTCTGCACAGATATCATATTATGTTTTGAGAGAATTCAAAAAATTTCTGCACATAAAATGAAAAGATTTAAATACAAATCTTCCAAATTCTTTCATGAATTCAAGAGAAATGAAGTTTGAAGATGAAATTCATATTGAATATATTTTGAGATTTTCAAGTTTCAGACTTGCAATTTACATCTTTTTCTTCTCCCTCCTCCTAAGATCAGCTCTCACCTTGACATTTCTCTTGAGATATGGATTTCACACAACGCTAACACCTGAAGTTTGGTTCTATTTTGGGGTTTCTAAAGGGAGCTTTACTCTTTTGAGGTTTGATCCAACCCTTTGGATTTTGAGATTTTCTTCAATGGTTCTTCCTGAGGATATGCTGTTCTATGCAGTTATTTTTTTAGGTTCTGCTCTCTCATCCCTGACAAGCGTTCTAATCTTTTTTCTTTTAGAGAGGCTTTACAACAAAAAACTTGGGGTTTTGGCAGGTTTGATCTACGCCCTCATGATTCATCCACTTTTAAGTGGAACAGCCTTTTTCACCCATGACACTGTGGCTATACCTGTCTCTCTTTTGGCTTTGATTTTTGGAGTGCTTTTAAAGCTTGAGAGAACGAGAAAAAGATGGATATATCTTTTTGGCTTTCTTCTCTCTGCTTATATTGGCTCACAGATCAACTTTACCATAGTCTTTGCTCTTATCTTTATTTTCTTGTTATACCTTTATTACTTTGGTGAGTTTATTCTCTCAAGGATGAAATTCTCTTTTAAAAGATTTTATCTCTCCTACTTTGTGCTTTTATCAATCTCTCTAATCTTTTTGAGGTTCACCCTTTTTTCAAACCTCCTAGAGCTTCTCTCTCCTATATCCCAGGAGGCAAGGGGAATAGATCTTTTGATGCAGATTAAGGCAAACTCCATGGACCTTCTACCTATCACTCCTTTTAGGGTTTGGGAACAGTACAATCTTCTATTGGTCTTCATCCCTTTTGGAATCTATAGTTGCTATGATAAAAGAGATGTTTCCTCTATGCTCATATTCCTTCTGGGAGTAACTTTTTCCTCAATCTTCATGAGAGGCTCTCGATTGCTCGATATTGGAGTTGCCATGGTGGTGGCCCATGCCTTTTTTTCATGGAATAGAAGATGGAATTCTTTGATGTACTATCTCTCCCTTGCTCTCTTTTTCTTCATTGCTCTATATTTTCTCTTGAGTTTTGAAGATATTTCTTCCAATCTTTATGCTCTCTCAACTTTTTCAGTTTTTCTTTTTTTGCCAATAATCTTTTTGTTTTTAGCGCTCTTTTTTCTGATTAAAAGTAGAAATCCAAAAAGCTCAATTTTTGTACTCTTCACACTTTTTGGATTGCTTTACTCAAATCTATTGTTTGATACCCCACAGCTAACGGAGGCAGAGTACAGCGCCTTTAGGTTTTTAAGAGGTAGGGATAAGGGAGTGATCCTTGTAAAATGGGACATAGGATTTGCAGCAGAGGCAATCTCTCAAATGAAACCAGAATCTACCCCCGTAGAAATTACAGATCTCTATCCTGAGGTTCTCATGAGAGTAGATGAGGAGGAGGTTTACGAGCTCATTTCGGGAGAAAACATCAAGTACATAGTTGTGACAGACAAGGAGTTCTTCAGATTCTACAATCAGAACATCAAGAGATACCAGGTGATTGCAAACCAGTTCTTTTTAGATCATGCAAAAGAAGAGTTTACATACACATATGCAGAGAAAACCCTAATCTTTAGGATGCTCTACTCTGAGAGGAATTTGAAGTACTTCAAAAAGATTTTTTCAAGAAAAGATAAGAAGGCAGGCACGGTTGTGAAGGTCTTTGAGGTTTTAGAAAGTTACAAAACCACCAAAAGTTATAAGTATCGGGGGTTTCATATGATATGAGGGTGCAAAAGATGAAAATTCCAAAAGGAAAGAGATTGAAGGAGTACTCTTTGAGAGAAATTTCTTTGAGAAAAATATTTGAGGAGATATTTTCTTCTGAGATTTCAGGCTATTTGAGAATCACCTTAGATGTGAGTGGGTTGAACGATTTCTACAGCTTTGTGAGGAATGGCAGGGTTTTTGGGTTCTATGGTGAGGAGATGCTCAAAAAGAGAAACCAAATTTTTGGAGAGGAGGCTTTTGAACGTCTTAAGTCTTTTGAGTCAAAGTGTGTGGTGGATATTGTAGAAATTTCAGACAAAGAGCTCTCAAAGTTGATGAGGAAATTCCCAGAGATACTTTTAGAAAAAGAGCTCAAAGATGCCTCTGAGATAGAGAAAGAGGTGAGCATAAAAGATCTTCTTGAAAACACTCTGAAAAAGATAAACAAGGCTGGAGAGTTTAAGTCTTTGGCACTTTTGGATGAGAAGGGATTTCCCATTGCAAGCTTAGGATGTGAAGAAAAAACCATAAAAAAACTCCATCCTCTCGCAAAGGATGTGAAGGGGAGAGCAGAGTCTCAGATAGGGCTTTCTGATATTGATGAAATTTCAATGGTGGATTCCAAAAGGTTAAGGCTTGTTTTCAGGAACTTTTCAATAAAGGACAAGAAATTTCTGCTTGCAGTCATTCTCGATGCCCATCTTCCCTACAGAATGTTGACCAACAAGGCTATGAGAGTTATTGAGGAGATTCTTTTGATGAGATAGGGGAATTTCCCTTGAGTCTACAGATTTGATAAATGGCTTCAGTTTCATCTATCACCTTTTTACATAAATCTCCTCTGCAATCTTTTTTTCCAAAGCAATTTGGGTTTCATCCACCTGAATTATAAAGGAAGGATGTTTTTGATGAACCAAAACTTCTGTTCCAGGAACTATTCCAAAGGAAAACAGTCTGTGGAGTCTTTTGTGTTTTTTTGTAAGAATGTATGCTATCTTTCCACTCTCTCCCGGGGCGAGTTCTGGTATTGGAACTATCACGCTTTCAAAAACTCTTTTGTGTTTCTCACAACATTTTCCGAAAGGTATCTCTTTTCCATGAGGGCATTCTTTTGGATGTCCCAAAAGTGTGCAAATTGCCTCCTCAACCTCCTGAGATACTATGTGTTCAAACTTACATGCATCCTCATGAACTCGCACCATCTCAAAAACATCAACAAAAAGCCTTTCTGCAAGCCTATGCCTTCTCACAATTCTCCTTGCAATCTTTTTCCCTTTTTCTTTCAAATTGATTTTTTCACCCTTTACCTCTATAAAATCTTTCACTGCCTCAATCTCCCGCTCCTCAAACTCATCAATCTTGTTTTTTCCATCTTCCCTCAAAATCCACACTTTCTCCAAAATCTCTTCAACTCTCTCTCTCATTTGAATCACCAATGAATTCATATCCACAGTTTGGACATCTAACCATGTTACAATGTCTTAAAAAACATTCCTTACATGCCTCCTCTCCTCTAAAAAATTCAAAACCACAAAGCTCACACTTCATAAAATCACCCCAAAAATTTCCAAAACAAAGTTCAAAGCTATTCCAACAAGAATGGCATATGGAATTATGAACAAAACGATTGCAATGGCAGTTTTTAATCCTCTCTCCTTTATCATTACCAAGAAATTTGCAATGCATGGAACAAAGAGAGTTATCACAACAAGGCTTACCACAATTTGGTTGTTGCTCAAAATCCCATCTCTCTGTAAGACATAAAGCCCTGCAGCGCCATAGTCCCTTCTCAAAAATCCCATTACAAAGGCATTCACCGTCTCTGAAGGTAAGTCCATCATGTAAACAACAGGTTTTAAGAAGTTTTGGAGGAATTTAAGAAGTTGAGACTTATCAAAAATAAACAAGATCAAGGTTCCTATGATGAATATTGGGACAACCTCTAAGAGATACCATTTGAGTCTTATGTAGGTTTTCATTAAAATGTTTTTTAGCTTTGGAACTCTAATTGGGGGGATTTCCAAAACAAAGTCTGAAATTTCTCCCTTTAATAATTTTGAGGATAAATAGCCTACCAAGAAAAGCTGGAGCAGTACAATCCCAAAAACTATGATCAAGGCTTTTGAAGATATGTATGCAAGCATTGCAAGAATAACTCCAAGTTGAGCCGAACATGGAACTCCCAAAGCCAGAAGGAGGGTTGCTATCGTTCTCTCCTTTCTCGTCTCAAGAATTCTCGTTGTAACTGTTGCCATGGTATCACATCCCAATCCCAAAATCATTGGAAGAACGGCTTTTCCATTCAATCCAATTCTTTTGAAGGCTGAATTTGCCATAGATGCAAGCCTTGGAAAGTAGCCAGAGTCTTCTAAAATTCCAAAAATTAGAAAGAAAGTTGTGATTATTGGAAATATTATTGCTATTGAATAGGTTAAAGCCATAGTCACAACGCCAAACTGTCCAACCAGTAATTCTTGAATCAATTTAAAAGGAATGTATGTCAAAACAAATTTCGTTGTAAAGGGATTTATTATTTCACCGAAAATCCTCACTTCAAAAAAATCCACTAGATACTGAGCTCCCAAAACACCAACAAATTCATAGGTTAGAAATAAGATTATGAAAAACAGGGGTATCCCTGTCAAAGGGTTCATTGTGAAGCTGCTTACCTTCTCCTCAAAAAAAGTTTTTTTATTTCTTGTGATACACAAGCTTTCTACAATTTTTGATACTGTCTTTTGTCTTTCAACACTCAAGAGAATGTAGAGGGGTTTTGAAAATCTTTCTTGAATTTTTTTTAATTCTATCTGCTCAAATTTGATTTTATACATCTCTTTTAGGAATCCTTTCAAATGAGTATCACTCAGAATCATTGTTGCAATTCCCCTGTTTCCAACGATTTTTTCAACTTCTAAAATAGCTTTTTTAATGTTCTTTGTATACTCAATTTCAAATTTTGGAACTTTAGCCTTTAAAATAGCTTCTCTCAGTTCTCTTACACCTATTCCCTCTGTTGCCACCGTCTCCACTACATCAATGCCTAAAATTTCTGAAAGTTTTTCTGTGTCAATTTCAATCCCCTTTCTCTCAGCCTCATCCATCATGTTCAAATTCAAAACCAGGGGAATTTTCAGCTCTGCAAGTTGTAAAGTTATCATTAAAGTTCTCTTCAAATTCTTTGCATCAGCAACTTGAACTACAACATCAACATCCTCCAGCAGAACATCCCTTGCAACTCTCTCATCCTCTCCCAGAGGAACTAGGCTGTTGATTCCTGGAGTGTCTATAACCTCAAACTCCATTCCCCCTATCCTTCCAATCCCCCTTGCAAGCTCAACAGTTGTCCCTGGATAGTTTGATGCAGTCATGTACTTTCCTGTTAGATGGGAAAATACGATACTCTTTCCAACATTCGGATTTCCAACGAGAGCAATTTTTCTAAACCCCTTTCTAAATCTCTTTCTATACCTGTGCTGATGCAAATTACCACCTACAACGCTATTATATTTTTAGGAATGCCTAAATTTATAAATGTTTCGGTAAAAGTGGGATGTTCAATAATTTTAAAACTACTGAAAATCGAGGATATTTGACTGAATCGTCAACAGAAAAATTTTGAAGATGCGAAAGCTTATTAAAGTTGAACTCCTCTTGAAAGTGATTTGATGAAAACCCAAAAAAAATCCTTTGAAAAAGATGAGATTTTACTCTTTTTGATGAATAAGAAAAATGTGTATGAGGTGATATCCTCCACAGGTTTGATAGAGGGGGATGTGAGAAAGAGAGACCTTAAGCTTGAGCGAATCGATCCTAAGATATACAGAAAGTGTTCTTCTGTTTTCGAAATCTCCTTTGATGAAAAGAACCCAAAGTTCTTCTGCAAGAAGAGAATTTTGGAGTGTGACATGGAGGAGTTTGAGAATTCCTCTTTCCTTAGGGTAAAAAAATTCACATGCAGTTTCAGAAAGAATGCAACCCCTCCCTGTACTTTCAGATTCTCTACTGAAGAAAAATTTCTCTGTCTCAACGATGAGCTTTCTGAGAGATACAACCCAATGTGTAATTCCTGCAACGTTTTAGAGAAAAATCTAGGAGATTTTTTGAGACTCTGGTATGAAAGGTACGAGGAAAACATCTCAGAGACCATGGATTTGGAGATTGAAAAACCTGTACTTTTTGGAGAGAAAGCTTTGAAAGAGATTGTAGATTTCATCGATGTCCTTGTAACCTATCGTTATGAGATGGGGGAGCTTTCCATCAAAAAGTACAAGGCTAAAGAACCCTTTGACTCCAAATTTGAGGCAAGGTTCGCCCTTGTGATCGAACCTGAGATAGAGAGCTTGGTTGAAGTCTTTAAAAGGTTGAAAACTTTGAGAGAGTACCTTGGAGGAAACACAGGCTCTCCCTCCATAGTCTTGGTTACCAAGAACAATTCTTTTAAATCCTATTTTGAGTCACAGAAAATTCATGTCTTTGAAGTGGAGGAATTCTGATGGAACTTCGAAAAGCTCATACTGGGGAGCATCTTCTATTTCAGGCATTGTCCAGGTTCTTTCCTGGAATCTCTGTGGAGAAGATAAGACTTAGAGAGAAAAAAAAGGTCTTCTATCTCCACTATTCTAAAGAGTTGAGCTGGGATGGTATCCTCAAGGCTTTAAAGCTTGCAAACGAAATAATC